>CALMNY010000436.1 GCA_937872125.1 uncultured Candidatus Competibacteraceae bacterium
TAGCCGATCAGGCGGTACTCGGTCACCTGGGCCGGGTTGAACTCGATCTGCACCTTGACGTCCCCGGCGATGGTCTCCAGGGTCGAGGCCAGTTCATCCACCAGCACCTTGCGCGCCTCCTGCAGGGTGTCGATGTAGGCATAGTTGCCATTGCCCTTGTCCGCCAGTTGCTCCATGAGCTGGTCGTTGTAGTTGCCGCCGCCGAAGCCCAGGGTGGTGAGGCTGATGCCCTTGGCCCGCTGCTGCTCGATGAGCTGGATCAGCGCTTCGTGGTTGACCGTGCCGACGTTGAAGTCGCCGTCGGTGGCGAGGATGACGCGGTTGATGCCCTCCGGCAGACGCGCCTGCTCGGCCAGGCGATAGGCGGTCTCGATGCCGGCGGCACCATGGGTGGAGCCGCCCGCGCGCAATTGCTCCAGGGCGCCCAGGATCTTGGCGCGCTGATCCCCGGCGGTGGGCTCCAGCACCACCCCGGCGTTGCCGGCATAGGTCACCAGGCTGACCCGGTCACGGGCCTCCAGTTGCCCGGCCAGCAGCTTGAAGGCGGAGATCAGCAGGGGCAGCTTGTTCGGCTGGTCCATGGAGCCGGACACGTCGATGAGGAAGACCAGATTGGCCGCCGGCCGTTGCGCCGGGGCATAGCCCTGCAGGCCGACCAGCAACAGCTGGGTGTGGGGGTTCCAGGGCGTGGGGGCGAGTTCCGTGGTCAGGGCCAACGGCTGGGCACGGTCGCGGGGCTGGGGATAGGCATAATCGAAGTAGTTGATCAGCTCCTCGGTGCGCACCGCGTCCTTGGGGGGCAGCCGGCCCTGGGTGAGAAACCGCCGGACGTTGGCATAACTGCCGGTGTCCACGTCGATGCTGAAGGTGGAGACGGACTGCTCCCGGGTCAGCATGACGCCGTTCTCGCTGAGCGTGGCGTAGCGCTCGCGGTCCTCGGGGGTCAAGGGGGGTAGCGGCGGCGCCACGGGGGGTGCGAACCCGTCCTGCCGATGCACAAGGCCCCCGACCGCGGGGGACGAAGCCCAGACCGCGTCCGCGTCGGCGATATTACCCCCGGCGGAAGTGGTCGTGGCCGGCGGTGGCGCGGACGGGCCAGGGAGCAATTGCTTGAACCGCTCGGCACGCGCGGCGTGGTCGGACTGGGAGGCGTTCGCCGGACCCTTCGCCAGCGTGGGGGGCGGCGGGACGGGCGGCGCGTGCGGCGGCAGCGGCTCACCCGTGAAGAGCGGCGGGGTGGGCGGCGACGGCGGCTCACGCTCCGCGGCGGGCGTGGCGGCGGACGGCAGAACGGGGGCCGCGCCCGGAGCCGCGGGAGGGACCATCGGAGGTTGCGGCGGGGGTATATCGCCGCAACCCGTGAGCAGGAGACCGATCAGCGCCAACATGCACCCAGCCATCACGCTGCGGGGGACAGAGGCAGACCGGTGACGGCAGGGGATGGGGAGCGGACGCAGGGTAGTTTTCACGACAGGTTCCTCAGCAAAAAATACGACGGATTGGGTGCCGGTGCACTGCTCGCCGATCCGGGCGTTCAGCGCTTCCCGCGCGCCGGCGGTTGCGCGCCACCGGAGGGAACCGCCGTGACGACGACCCACAGGAACTTCGGCAATCCGGCGTACATCAAGGTACCATTTGGTCGTAAATGATGACACTCTTTACACCGCATCATCGCGCGCCTGAGGACCCTTCTGTTGTGCCATTCAACTCGATCCTGCCGACATCGCATGCACCGATGAACGCTGGCCTTACCCCCGACGCTAGACGGTCTCATTCCCGCTGGCGCGCCTGGCTTTCCGCCGTGCGTCTAGCCCGCCTGCTGGACCGGGAGTGGCAACAGACCATCGCCCTGGCTATCGAGGAGTTCGTCTCCAGCGTCGAGCCCCGCTTACGCGCCATCCGCCAGTATGATCGGCGCTTGTGGCCGGTCATGGCGGCGACTTTTGACTACCTGGATGAGCTGGTGGAACAGCTGCCGGCCGCTATTGATCTTAGCCGCTCAGCCTGGCAACAGGACCCGGCGATCAATGCATTTTTTGCCTCACCGAACGACCTTTCACTGTTGCTGGCACGGAGCACCGCCTTAGCGGATTTTTTTCGCCTTAATCCATTAGCCAGCGCTGCCTATGCCCTGCTCATACTCACGCGCCGGGAAAAGCAGGTGTTTGGCGTCAGTCTCATCGATGACGTCCTGCGCCGGGACGTGGCGCAGACCCGCCTCTCGTTTTCTGAGCCGCGGGTGCTTTATCCCGCTGCGACCGAGGAGGCGACCCGCCAGGCGGCCCGGCAGTGTGCCGTGTGCTTGTACTTTGCCGGGATGGCACGGGAACGCTTAACTCGCATCCAGGCGAGTCAGCAAAGCCTGGAGTATGAACGCTTGATGGTGCAGATTCGCCATAGGGACTTGCGCCGTCGCGCACGGGACGGTGATCGCGATGGGAGTCTGAGCCGCGGGGTCTTTGCCGCGGAGGCGCGCCTGGCGGCGCTGGAGCAGGAACGGGGCGCGCCCCGTCTCGGCCAGTACAACCCGCTGGCGGTGATGTTCGACGAAGCCTGGCAGCTGCTGGCCAATCATCGCCACCAGTTACGCCTGGTCCCCCAGATCTTGCGCGTGGACCGGATGGGCATCAAACACGAATTGCCGCCCGCGGCCGGCGCTCCCAGCCATGAGTTGTCCTTGCTGGAATGTACCACGGCGGTCACCCGACACAGCATCACCTTGGTGCGTTGCACACGCAGCGAATTTTCCGGTTCCGCCCTGTTTTTGCCCGATGCCGCCGCGTAACGTGGCGCTCGCCCCGGTGCCGCGGGGTTCGCGTGCGCCGCGGGCCGGTCGGCGTGAACCTCAAGCGCCGGCCGTGCCGGACGGGCTCGACTGTCCTGCCGGCCGTGGATAGGTATTGCGGACGCGCTGGGCATTGAGCAGATACCCCGTCACCCCGCCATAGAGCACCAGGGGCAGCAGGATGTCCGCCGACACCAGATTAGGCCAGGCACCCGGCGCCCAGACCGCCGGCAGCACATAGTCCAGGGCCAGCGTGCCGACCAGGAATTTCACCCAGATCGCACCAATGGCGAGGCGCACGGCACGCCAGGAGCGATCGAAGATCAGGCGATCGCCGGCATACATGCCGGCGCCGGCACTGGCCGCGAAACACGCCCAGGCGGCCCATTGGAAGTGCCACCATTCCCGCGCATTCCCGTGGACGGGGAGGTATGCCTCCGCAAACCGCAGTGACGCCTGGAGCTTGGCCATATCCAATGCCGGACTCAGGGCAATCAGCCCGAGGATCAACCAAAACAGGTACCCGCCGATGCCGACTGGCGCCGCGCGGGGTGTGGTAGGGGGCGGTGGCATGCGGCTCAGGACCTAAGTTGGCGAGAGTGTCTTCGTATCCGGCTGGGGCCGGGGATTGAGCGGCGGGGCGGATCCCGGCACGGTGCCGCGTAGGCCGGGCAGTCTACGGGGTTATTTGCGGGATATTCCGGGGAAAGCGTGGCTTCTTCGGGCGCTTCCGGCCCCAGCACCCATAGCGGTTTACTCACGGTGGCGGGAAACTGCTGCGTGGGTGACGGGAGCCGGGCGGAATGAGGGGAACGCCGTTCAACTGCGCGCAGATCTCCGGAGGGGGCATCGTTTCCTATAGGTCAGGCTTCGTTTCACCCGGGTGCGCAAGCCAGCTATTTATATCATTACCGATCTTTTGCTGTATGATAGCACTTTCCTTCTCCTGAAGCTGCGTAACCACCATGTCTGAGCCTTCGCTTCTTAACAAATTGATTGAAGATCTACGGTGCCTGCCGAGTGTCGGCCCAAAGTCCGCGCAACGGCTGGCCTTTCACCTCCTGGAGCGTGATCGGGAAGGTGGTCGGCGCTTGGCGAAGACCATGTCTGAAGCCCTGGAGCGAATTGGCCGGTGTCGCGCCTGTCGCACCCTGAGCGAAAACGACCTCTGTTCCTTGTGCGCGAATACCCGTCGGGACCGGAGCCTGCTCTGTATTGTCGAACAACCGTCCACCATCCTGGCGATCGAGCAATCCACCGGCTATCAGGGACTCTACTTCGTGCTAGGTGGTCGACTGTCCCCCCTGGACGGCATCGGTCCGGCCGATCTGGGGTTGGATCGTCTCCAGGCACGGCTGGAGCGTGGTGGGGTCCGGGAGATCATCCTGGCCATCAGTTCCACCGTCGAGGGCAGCGCCACCGGGCACTACATCACCACCCTGGCCGAAGGCTGCCGGGTCAAGGTCACCCGGCTCGCGCAGGGGGTGCCCCTGGGGGGGGAACTGGAGTACGTCGATGGCGGCACGCTGGCGCATGCGTTTGCGGGGAGGGTCAGTTTCTAGCCGGCGCGCTCAGCGGCCTCCAGGTGCGTGCGCGCGGTGGGACCGGAACCGCCGGCCGCGGGCGCGGCGGGGGCACCAGGCGTCTGGAGCCCGCGGCGGTACTCGGTAATGCCACCGGCGCCACCGTCCGCCTCAGCGGGCGCCCAGCGCCCCCCGGCCGCACCGGCGCGGCTGAGCAGCGGGTAGGCTTCCCCGCGCGCCGTGCCTCCGCCGGGCTCCGTCGCGGTCTGGGATCGCGGATCGCGCGTGCCCCGCGCTCGCGCGGGCGGCGTTTTGAAGCGCTTCGTTCACCGCCGGCGTCGCTTGGCCGGCAATACCCCGTTTTTTTCGTGACAAGCTGGTGCGCACCCTGGGGCCTTGCCTCGGAATCTTCCCCTTACCCTTGCGCCCGTGACTCAGCCGGTTTCTCGGTCTTTCGCCCCGCACTGCGAGCGGCTTGATAGCCGCCCGCGCCCGCAGGCGATCAAACTGCTCAGCTACAACATTCAGGCCGGCATCCATACCCGGCATTATCGTGACTACCTGACCAAAAGCTGGCAGCACCTGCTCCCACACCGCGAACGACAGACCAATCTGTGCCGGATAGCCGAGCTCTTACAGCATTACGATCTGGTCGGGCTTCAGGAGATCGATGGCGGCAGCCGCCGCAGCGATTACATCGATCAGATCGCCTATCTGGCGGAAGCGGCTCGCTTCCCCTACGCCTACCGTCAGGTCACCCGCGACCTCGGGCGTTGGGCCCAGCACGGCAACGGCGTTCTCAGCCGGTTGCCCTTTGCGCGGATCTCCGCGCTCAACCTACCCGGGTTACCGGGGCGGGGCGCGGTAATCGCCGAACTGGCGACGTCGGATGGCGGGGGCCTGGCCATCTGCAGCGTGCATTTGGCGCTGGGCTGGCGGGCGCGGGGACGGCAGATGCGGCATATCGCCCGGATGGTGCAGGACTATCCCTATTGGGTGGTGATGGGGGACTTCAACTGTGGCTGTCGCAATCGCTGCCTCCGCCACTGGGTCCGAGAATCGGCGCTGCAGGGACTGGATTGCGAGCGCAAGACGTTCCCCAGTTGGCAGCCGCGGCGCGGTCTGGATCATATCCTGGCCTCACCCCGGCTACGCCTTCTGGAGACTGAGGTCTTGGATTATGCCTTGTCAGATCACCTGCCGGTGGGCACGACCGTAGCCTTGCCGTCCGGGGTGTGGTTGGTTTAGGGGGGGGCAAGGCATTAAACCTGTTTACGCCCGCCTATCAACCCTTGCCGGCCGTGGAGCGTGAAGCGCAGGCCGGCGGCCCACGCCAGCCTCGTTAGGGGTCGGTGCGGGCTTCCGGCCGCTGCCGGGTGAGAGTGACTTAGAGTTTCGCCTCCTGAGCACGGCAACACGGCGAGACCCAGGCACGGGCTCGTTCTTGCTTGGTAGGCAGAAAATGCAACAAGAGGTAGGCAGACGATACCAAGGGCATTTTTCACCGAAGAAGACCTCTGTTTGGCCCCGCTCCCCCCCCCTTAGGTGGTAGGTAAAGGCCGCGATCCGTCGAAATTGTGGTAGGTAGATGATGCGGGCATGGTAGGTAGATTGTGCAGTCAGTCCAAAGAATGGAAGGTAGAGGGTGCAAGACTCGCCAGGGTAGTAGGCAGATGATGCGGTAAAATTTATCTATCTATATGTTAATATTGGAGAAAAAGCATACGCTGTCGCCTTTATCCTTTCCTCTTCTAACCTTCTTTATATTTCTTTTGGATGCCGAAAGGTTTGTGGATAACTTGAAATGCGACCTACAGGCTATCAAGTGCCGAAAAAACTCATCTGTTCTCGATCGCCACAAATGATGCTAGCAACATGTGCGGCGCTACGACCAACCTAATACGAACGATCAATGAGAACCCAAAATTGTCCATAGGTATCTGGCGCAATATAAAGGTTAAAGAAGGAAAGGATAGGGTTGAGCAAACAGGTTGTTTATTGAATATAAACAGATGCTTGATAAATACGTCCCGCATCCTCTACCTACCTCGCCATCAGGTACCGCACGTTCTACCTTCCATTCTTTGGACTGACTGCACAATCTACCTACCATGCCTGCATCCTCTACCTACCACTATTTCGACGGAGCGCATCTTGTGCCTACCAGAGGAAGGGGGGGGTGCAGGGCCAAACAGAGGTCTCCTTCGGTGAAAAATGCCCTCGGCATCGTCTACCTACTTCATTCTGCGGCTTCCGCCTACTATCCCTAATTTGGTGCTGGGTAATAAGAAATTTTCGGCGGGACGCGGCGCACCTTTTTCACCGGAGTCCCTGTGGCGATGCCTTTATATTGGCTGCTGTTGGTCATGAAGAAGGAAGGTCTTCGTCACCCATTAGGTCTAGGCGCAAGCGACTGGCCAGTGCCCACCACGGGCGGCGGTTGGGATTCCCAGTAGAGATTCGTCGGACTGATGATTGCGCCGTCCACCTACTGGGGGCGGTGACCGGGATGCTTGAGCGGGGCCGCTGATTGCACCGTCCACCTACCGAGGGGCGGGTTTCGGCGGTATGTATTTCAGTGGCTTAGGCGCTCGCGCCACCAAGATGCCCAGGGGCTTCCCGCTGCTGCATCCTCTACCTTCCATCCTCCGGGGCACCGCACAG
>CALMNY010000437.1 GCA_937872125.1 uncultured Candidatus Competibacteraceae bacterium
CGCAGACATCGTCGCCCCGTCGGACATGATGGACGGGCGCATCGCGGCGATCCGTGAGGAGCTGGAATCCCACGATTTCATTCATACCCGCATTCTGGCCTATTCCGCCAAATACGCTTCCAGCTTCTACGGCCCGTTCCGCGATGCGGTCGGCTCGGCGGGCGCGTTGGGCAAGGGCAACAAATACAGCTATCAGATGGACCCGGCCAACAGCGATGAGGCGCTGCGCGAGGTGGCGATGGACCTGGAGGAGGGCGCCGACATCGTGATGATCAAGCCGGGAATGCCTTATCTGGACATCGTGCGCCGGGTCAAGGATCAGTTCGCCGCGCCCACCTTCGTCTATCAGGTCAGCGGCGAATACGCCATGCTGCTGGCCGCCGCGCGCAACGGCTGGCTGGACGAGAAAGCCGTGGTGATGGAATCGTTGCTGGCGATCAAGCGGGCCGGGGCGGACGCGATTCTGACCTATTTCGCCGGACCGGCGGCGGGTTGGCTGCGGGCCTCGTGAAGCACTGGAAGATTCTGCTGCTGGCCGCATTGGGCGTCGCGCTCAGCGTGTTCTTTCTGGCGCTCATGCGCCCACCCGGCGGCCAGTCCTCGGCGCCCGGCCAGGACCTGCCCTGGCAGGTCACCGCCACCCCGGATGGCGCGGCGCTCACCGTATTTGGCCTGACCCTGGGTCAGAGCACGGTGCAGGATGCGGTGAATAAACTGGGCCGACGCTACGAACTGGGCGTGTTCCAGAACCCGGAGGGTCGCTTGAGCCTGGAAGCGTATTTCCGGGACACGGTGATTGGCGGACTGAACGTCCAGATGGTGCTGACGGCGCGCTTGTCCGAAACCATGCTCAACGCGCTGCGAACCCACGCCGGCACGGGTAAACCCACCGCCGCCGGTGGCCGGCGCTATGCGGTTGCCGAGGCCGATATCCCGGTGGCGCTGGATGCCGTCATTACCGCGATCACTTACAGGCCCGTAGTCACATTCGACGCCGAACTGGTGCGCAAGCGCTTCGGCGAACCCACCGAACGCATCGCCGTTAAGGACGGGACGCACTGGCTGTATCCGGCGCTGGGACTGGATTTATTGCTGGGCGACCAGGGCCAGGCGCTGTTGCAATACGTCCCGCCCGTGGAGTTCGAGCCGCGATTGCGGGCGCCGTTGAATCGGAACTGAAGACAATGAGGAATAATCTGGACGGCCCGGAGATACGGGGCGAGCAGGTGGTGGGAGCCTTCCAGCGGTGGCGCGGCATCTGGCCGGAGACGAAACCGGTGATCGCCGCGCCGCGGAGTTGATCTTGAACGCGGGCCGTGTTCACTGATGACCCGGCGAAGCGGAAAGGCATTGTTGTTCAGTATGTTGACCCTGCGGTAGGATTGGTTTCGACGCCAAATGAGGGAGCCGACCATGAACGATACCCGATCCGCTGCCGGAACTCGATTCCGGCAGCGGCGGAGTTTGCGCCAGGACCTGGTCTGGCAAACCTGGCTGTTGGTCACCCTGATGTTTATCGGCTTCGCCAGCGCCGTTTACTTCCTGGTATTCACTCCGATGGTGGACGAACTGGCCGCCAGCGCCGTCCACTTTAACGCACGTGTGGCGCGCGAACAGGCGGATCGCATGTTCGCCCAGGTTGACCGGCTGGCGAACGACGCCCGGGATTGGGGGCGCACTCACAACTACAACCAGGACGACACCGAGCAATTCAACCGTCTGTTTGTCCCGTTTCTGAACCGGCGACCGCGCGTAACCGCCCTGTTTTTCGCCGATGACCACGGGCGCGAACTGGCGCTGCTGAAAACGCCCGACGGTGAATGGCGCAACCGCATTACCGACCTGCGCCAGGGAGACTCCCGGCAGCGCTGGCTCCAGGGACAGAGCCGCGATACGCAGCACGCCGAGGAGTGGCGCGACAGCACCTATGATCCCCGCGCTCAGCACTGGTATCAGGAGGCGGTGGCGCTGGGGCCGGAAGGCGTCTATTGGAGCGCCCCCGCGCTGTCTCCGACCCAGGAGGTTTTCCTTAGCGTTTCGGCGTACTGGCGCGATCCAGCCAGTGAGCGCAGCTATGTGGCGGCGCTGGATTTGAATCTGCTCGACCTGTCTGAAATCACGAGAAACCTCCTGGTGAGTCCCAATACTCGGGTTGCGATCCTCCTGGCCGACGGTCGTCTGCTTGGTCTGCCGCGCCAATTCGACGCGAAAGACAGCACCGACTTCAGAAGCGGCGCGTTGAAATTGCCGACCGAACTGGAGCTTCCCTACCTGGCCCAGGGGATCGAACAATGGCGGCGCGCCGGAATGCCGAGCGACCGGATTCTTACGCACTCGACGGATGGCAGGCGCTGGATCAGCTATTTCCTGCCGGTAAACGCGGGCAACCAAAAACTGTTCATCGCGGTCCTGGCTCCGACCCGCGATTTCATCCCTATGGGGCTTCGTGAAACGCTCATCTTTACCGTCCTGTTCGCCGGGATGTTGCTGCTGGCTTTCCTCATGGCCACCCATTTCAGCCGTCGGGTAGCGCGCCCGCTCGAAATCCTGGCTGCGGACAGCGAACGAATCGGCCGGTTGGAGCTGGAGCAGCCGGTGACATCGCCGTCCCTCTGGCGGGAAATAGCCAGTCTCGCCGTCGCCCAGGACCACATGCGGAAAATGCTGCTGGCTCACCGCCATGCGCTCGGGCGGGCTAAAGCCGAGCTGGAGCGCAAGGTGGACGAGCGAACGCGCGCACTGGCCAGGGAAAAACAGAAAGCCGAAGCGGCGACTCGCGCCAAGAGCCTGTTTCTGGCCAATATATCCCACGAAATCCGCACGCCGATGAATGCCATCATCGGTATGGCGTACCTGGCGATGAAAACCGACCTGACCGGCCAACAGCGCGATTACGTGCAAAAGATTCACGACGCCGGTTCCTCCCTGCTGGGAATCATCAATGATCTCCTCGACTTCTCCAAGATCGAGGCCGGCAAGCTGGAACTGGCGCAGAGTGATTTCCGCTTCGAGGACGCCCTCAAAAATGTTTTGGTTGTGGTCAGCCAAAAGGCCCACGACAAAGGTTTAGAACTGTTGTTCCAAATCCCCGCCGACATTCCCAGACATCTTGTTGGCGATTCGCTGCGACTGGCGCAGATCCTCATCAATCTGATCACCAACGCAATCAAATTCACTGAACAAGGTCAGATCACCGTGGAAGCGCGGGTGCTGGAACGCACCAGCCACAGGATCAAGCTGCACTTCGCGGTCCATGATACCGGGATCGGCATCAGCGAAGCGCAGCGCCAGCGGCTGTTCCAGGCCTTTACTCAGGCGGACGAGTCCACAACCCGCAAATATGGCGGCACCGGCCTGGGATTGACCATCTGCAAGCGGTTGGCGGAACTGATGGGTGGAACCATCGGGGTGGAGTCCACCCCAGGCGTCGGCAGCACCTTCAATGTCATGCTCTGGTTTGACCTGAGCGATGAACAGCCCACGCGGCGGCCGACGTGGCCTGCAGAATTCAATGGAATGCGTACCCTGGTGGTGGATGATAATGCCGCAGCCCGGGAAATCCTGAGCGAGATGTTGGAATCGGCCCATTTGCGGGTCTGTGCGGTGGCTTCAGGGCGGGAGGCGGTTGCGGAAGTCAAGGCGGCGGATGGGAACGATCCGTACCGAATTGTGTTCATGGATTGGAAAATGACGGAGATGGACGGCATCTCGGCCACTCATTTGCTCAAGCATGACGCTACGTTGCGGAACCCGCCGCATGTGGTGATCGTCACCGCCTTCGGGCGTGACGAGGTGCGCGCTCAGGCTGAGATGGCTGGGGCGGACAGTTTCCTGGTTAAACCGGTCAGCCGCTCCCTGTTGCTGGGCATCCTGCTGGGGTTGTTCCCAACGACGGAAGACCAGATCCCCAAACCCCGTCAAACGCAATCCGCCGCATCACTGAACCGGCTGGACGGGGTGTCTCTGCTGCTGGCGGAAGATAACGAGGTCAATCAGCAAATCGCCGTCGAACTGCTGGGAAGCGCCGGCGCGCGGGTGACGGTGGCCCCCAATGGCCGGGAAGCAGTGGCGCGGCTGCACGCCAGCCTGGACGGGGAACCCTTCGATCTGGTGCTGATGGATTTGCAAATGCCCGAGATGGACGGTTACGAAGCGACACGGATCATTCGCGCCGACCCCCGCTTCCAGGCGCTGCCGATCATCGCCATGACCGCCCACGCCATGGTCGAGGAGCGGCGGCGCTGCCTGGACGCCGGGATGAATGACCATATCGTGAAGCCCATTGACCCGGATGCGCTGTTTCACACCTTACAGCACTGGCTCAAACCTCGCGGTGACACGCCGCTGGCGCCGGCGCCGGCGCCAGCGCCGGCGGATACCGCGCCGCGTGGAGCCGAACCCGCGTGGCCGACGATTCCCGGTCTCGACGTCGCCAATGGTTTACGGCGGGTGGCTGGTAACCGTAAGCTGTACCGTGATCTGCTCACTCAGTATATTGCGGGACAGGCCGACGCCCCGGCGCGAATTCAGGCGGCCCTGGCCACGGGCGACCGAGCCACCGCCGAGCGTCTGGCCCATACCCTCAAGGGCGTTTCGGGCAATATTGGCGCGACCGTGATCGAACGGTTGGCGGCCGACCTGGAGCAGGCCTTGCGTCAGCAGGCCGAGCCGGCGATTGTCGAACCCTTGCTGGCGCGAACCGGGGAAACGCTGACGGGCTGGATCGCCGAGTTGCAGTCGGCGCTCGGCAGCGAGCCGGCGCCGGTGACCGACGTGACGCCCAGGATGGATTGGGCCGGGTTGCAACAGATCCTGGTCCGGCTGGACCAACTGCTGGGCGAAGACGATGCCGAGGCCGTGCATTATCTCGCCGCCCACCGTGCGGCGCTGGCTGAAGCCCTGTCCGCCGAGCTATTTCTGGCCATGGAGCGGGTGGTTAACGGCTATGATTTTGAGGAAGCGCTAAAATTGTTACGAATAGCGGTAACCCAGTTCAAGCCGCTGATTGGATAATAGTCCTGGCTGAATGACGGGAATCACCGCTTTGGACCTCATCGGCGTATGGCGCCATCCCTCTGGACCAGAGGGAACAATTGACTTCTAGAGACAGGCGGGCTATGAGCGACGCAAACGATTTCACTGCACGACAAACGATTCTGATCGTAGACGACACCCCGGACAATATCACTCTGCTGAGTACCTTGCTTAAAGAGCGGTATAAAACCAAGGTTGCTACTAACGGTGAGCGCGCCTTGAAAGTCGCTGCCACCAATCCGCCGCCGGATTTGATCCTGCTCGACATCATGATGCCGGGCATGGATGGTTACGAAGTCTGCCAGCGGCTCAAGGCTAATGCTGAGACATCGGATATTCCGGTGATTTTCCTTACGGCCAAGGCGCAAGCGGAAGATGAAGAAAAGGGGCTGAAGCTCGGCGCGGTGGACTACATCACCAAACCGATCAGTCCCCCCATCGTGCTGGCCCGGATCGAAACGCACCTTAACCTCAAAAACGCCCAGCAATTTCTCCAGGACAGCAACGCCTTTCTGGAAGCCGAGGTGCGGCGTCGCACCCAGGAGGTAGTGGCCGTTCAGGATGCGACCATTCTGGCGATGGCCTCGCTGGCGGAGGCCCGCGATAACGAGACCGGCAACCATCTCCTTCGCATCCAGCACTATATCCGGGTGCTGGCCAGAAAGCTCCAGAAGCATCCTCGATTCGCAAATTTCCTCAACGATGAAACCATCGAGCTGCTGGCCAAATCGGCCCCGCTACACGATATTGGCAAGGTGGGCATTCCTGACCGGATTTTGCTCAAGCCAGGGCCGCTTAATGCGGAAGAATTCGAAATCATGAAAACCCATACCATCCTGGGCCGTGATGCGATTCTGGCCGCTGAGAAGCAATTGACTACCACCACCTCGTTCCTGCGGTTCGCCCGGGAGATCGCTTATTACCACCAGGAGCGCTGGGACGGCAGCGGTTATCCTGAGGGTCTTTCAGGCCACAACATTCCTATCTCTGCGCGCCTGATGGCTGTGGCGGATACATACGACACCTTGGTCAGCCGGCGGTTGTACAAACCGGCGCTGCCGCATGAGCAAGTGGTAGCGCAGATTCGGGAAGGCCGGGGTGTTCTGTTCGATCCGGATATCGTAGACGCCTTTCTGGACATCGCGGACGAAATCCAAGTGATCGCCGCTCGATTCGCCGACAGTTACGAAGACCTGCAGAGAGAATTGGATCGCCTGGAAATGGCCATCGTCGAGGATCGGATTGTGCTGGGCGGGGACTCGTAAGGCTGCCATTTACCGCGGCCTCGTTGTGAAACATTGCTACTCCACCAGCAACGCCAGCGTTAGCAGCGTAATGGTTTCGGCCAGTTCGCAGGCCGCGCCGAGGGTATCGCCGGTGGTTCCGCCCAGTCGCACCATCAACCCATGACGCCAACCGACGAACCCGACGCCCAGCGCGGCCAACAGCGCGCCACCCTGCCATTCCAACACGGCGACGGTCGCGGCGGCGATCAACAGCACCAGCAAACCGCAACTCAACCGGGGCAGATAACTGGCGTAGGGCGCGCCCAGGCCGTCGGGACGGACGTAGGGCGTGGTGATCAGCAGCAGGACGATGGCCATGCGACCCAGCACCGGCGCCAGCAGCAGGATGGCGCGGGCATCGCCGGCCAGCAGCGCTTGCAGGGCGGCAAACTTGGCGAGCAGCACCAGGACGACGGCGACAATGGCAATGGGGCCGCTGCGCGAATCCTTCATGATCGCCAGGGTCCGGTCACGATGGCCCTGGCCGCCGATCCAGGCGTCGGCGGTGTCGGCCAGCCCGTCCAGATGCAGCCCGCCGGTCAACAGCACCCACATCGCTAGCACCAGCGCCGCCAGCACGCCGGGGTCCACCAGCCACAGCACCGTATGCAGCCCGGCCAGCAGCGCCCCGATGAGCAGTCCCACCGCGGGAAAGAACAGCACCGACAGCCCCAGTTCTTCGGGACGCGGCGGACGGCTCGACGACGGGACCGGCAACCGGGTCAGCAGTTGCAGGGCCAGCGCGAAGGCGCGGATCATGCCAGCCGGCCGTTGTGGAACACCAGATGCGGATCAGCCGCCGGGTCGCAGTGCCGGCGGATGCGGGTGAGGGCGGCGAACGGCACTTCGATCCGCCAGATGCGCCGCACCGGCATGTCCAGCAGTTGGCGCAGAATCATGCGGATGGTCCCACCGTGCGCCACCAGCAAGACGTGACGACGATGATAGCGCCGCGTTAGCTCGTCCCAGGCTCGGCTGATGCGCCGATCGAAGACCTCGACCGGTTCGCCGCCGGGAATCGGATGAGCAACCGGGTCGCGCCAGAACTGCGCAATCGCCAGCGGATCGGTCGCGTGAACGTCGGCGACGCTGCGGCCCTCCCAGACGCCGAAGCTGATTTCGCTGAAGTCGTCCACGATGTCCAGCGGTCGGTCCAGCCGCTCGGCCAGCTCGCGGGCGAAAGCGGCGCAGCGGATCAGCGGCGAACTGATGATCGCCTCCCAGTCCCGATAGTCGCCGACCGCCGCACGCATCTGCTCCCAACCAACCGGGCTGAGCGGGTCATCCACCGCGCCCCGAAACATCTGGCCGCCTTCCGGCTCACCGTGCCGCAACAGATCCACGATGGTGAAATCGCTCATGTCTGCGAAACCCCGGCTTCGGCGAAGGTGGCCATGCCGGCATGCAGGGCGGCGGCGGCGCGCAGAATCGGGACGGCCACGGCGGCGCCGCTGCCTTCGCCCAGCCGCATTCCCAGTTCCAGCAATGGCTTGGCGCCCAGCGCATCCAGCAGTCGGCGGTGACCGGGTTCGGCGGAGCAGTGCGCATAGAACAGCCAGGGCGCCAAATCCGGCCGTAATCGCACGGCAACCAGGGCGGCGGCGGTGGTGATGAAGCCGTCCACCAGCGTCGGCAAGCCCAGTTGGCCACAACGCAGATAGGCGCCCGCCAGCGCGGCGATCTCAAACCCGCCCAGCCGTTGCAGGGCGTCGAGCGGCTGATCGCTGCGATGGCGGGCCAGCGCCCGTTCGATCACCAGCGCCTTGTGGCTGACGCCGGCAGCGTCCAGCCCGGTGCCGGGACCGGCCAGTTGCGCGGCGGGCAGACCGAGCAGTGAACAAGCGATGGCGGCGGCGCTGGTGGTGTTGCCGATGCCCATTTCCCCGCCGACGAACAGCCGCGCGCCATTGATCGCGGCCCGTTCGGCGGCGTCGTGGCCAGCCATCAATGCCTCATGCAATTGGTCGCCGGTCATCGCCGGTTCGCGGACGAAGTTGGTGGTGCCGGGGCCAACCCGCGCGTCCAGCACCCCCGGCAGTTCCTCCAGCGGTTGCACGGTGCCGACATTGACCACTTCCAGCCGGGCGTCCCAGGTTCGGGCCAGCACGCTGATGGCCGCGCCGCCCCGGGCGAAATTGCGCACCATTTCGGCGGTCACCACCTGCGGAAAGGCGGAAACGCCCTCGGCGACTACGCCGTGATCGCCGGCAAACACCGTGATCCAGACCTTGTCCACCCGTGGCTGTTGCGTGCCCTGCATGGCGGCCAGGGCGATGCCAAGTTCCTCCAGCCGGCCCAGCGAGCCGGGCGGCTTGGTCAGTTGCGCTTGTCGGTCGCAGGCGGCGGCCCGCACGGCAGCGTCGGGGGCGGCGATGGGAGCGTCATACCAGTGGTGACTCATGTGGGACAGTCCTTGAGGGTAAGGGGGAGACCGGCGATCACAAAACTGACCCGGTCGCAGCAGTCGGCGACTGCCTGATGCAGAAGGCCGGTTTCATCACGGAACCGGCGGGCCAGCGGGTTGGTGGGGACGATGCCCTGGCCCACTTCATTACTGACCAGCAGGAGATGGCCGGGCAGGGCGGGCAGGACGGTGCGCAGGGCCTGGGTTTCAGCAGTCAGCGTGTTGTCGCCAGCGGCCAGCAGGTTGCTGAGCCACAGCGTCAGGCAGTCCACCAGCAGGCAGCGGTCCGGGGCGGCGTGGGTTTGC
>CALMNY010000438.1 GCA_937872125.1 uncultured Candidatus Competibacteraceae bacterium
TCATGATGTTGGGCTTCGCAAGCTCAGCCCAACCTACGAGGTTTCGGGGTTTCCGTTCAGACACTAATTAATGATAGCCGGTTCCGGCATAGTTCGCCGGCGGTGAGCAGACCGCATCGCCACCATGGCGAAACGCGGTTTGTTATGAAAAAATAGTATGAACCGTTTATTACACAACGCGCACCGGTTTTCATCGTGATTGATTCGGAGGGTTATCGGCCAAATGTCGGCATCATCCTGTCCAATGCCGATGGACGCCTGTTCTGGGCAAAGCGAATCGGCCAGCATTCCTGGCAGTTTCCCCAGGGCGGCATTCGGAGGGATGAGTCGCCCGAGCAGGCCATGTTCCGCGAGCTGGCCGAAGAAGTCGGCCTGCGGCCGGAACATGTCCAGGTGATCGGCTGCACCAGGGGCTGGCTGCGCTACCGCCTGCCCAAGCGCCTGATCCGCCGGGGCAACCAGCCGACGTGCATCGGCCAGAAACAGGTCTGGTTCCTGCTGCGGATGTTGGGCGGCGAGGAAGCCGTTTGCCTGGATTCCTCCGAACGCCCCGAATTCGATCACTGGCAGTGGGTAGACTACTGGTACCCGTTGCGGGCCGTCGTGCCGTTCAAGCGCCATGTCTACTGGCGCGCCTTGTGCGAACTGGCGCCGCTATTGTTTCCTATGAACCTGCCGAAACGCCACTCTTCCGTCGGCAGCTACAACGGGGCGCCGACCGAACGGCCGGCGTCGCGGGGGTTGGGCTTACACTGCTTGTCCGCACCGATACGCACCTTGGAGACCGCCATGGGCGCAGCCAAGGCGGTGATGGAAGTCGCTATGGAGGCCACGCTGGCCACCGTCCGTTCGTCAGAGTCGCCCAGTCCGGCTACAGCGGTCAAACCGGCGCCGGTGTTGCCCCTGCGACAGGTGGAGACCTGCCCACATCCGGTGATTACCCGCATGGTGATCTCGGCGCGGCGCGGTGGAACCCTGGAACCCATGACGGTGGTCGCTACGCCGGTGCGGGAAGCGGCGGCATCGCCCGCCGCCATGGACAAACCGCGCTCGCCCCGGCCGTCCGCCCCGCGCTCACACCGGGTTTCCCGGCGCTGAACGCGCTGATTCCTTTGATAGTTCTCCTTCAGCCGAGACCGGTTCCATGCTGGATATCCTGCGGCGCATCATTCAGGACATTAACGCCACCCGTACTCTGAACGAAGCGCTCAGCGTGATCGTCACCGAAGTCAAGGCCGCCATTCACACCGATGTGTGCTCGGTGTACATAGCCGACCCGGTGCGCAGCGAACACGTGCTGATGGCGACCGACGGTCTGCGGCCAAGCGCGGTGGGCAAGGTGCGGCTGAAACTGGGCCAGGGCCTGATCGGGCTGGCCGCCAGCCGGGCCGAGCCGGTCAACGTGGATAACGCGCCCGCCCATCCCGCCTTCCGCTACATTCCTGCCACCGGTGAAGCGCCGTTCCACGGCTTCGTCGGCGTGCCGATCATTCGCCGGGGCAAGGTGCTGGGCGTGCTGACGGCGCAACAGCACGAACAACGCAAGTACACCGCCGACGAAGAGGCCTTCCTGGTGACGCTGGCCGCGCAACTGGCTGGTTGTATCAACCAGGCGGAAATCCGTCAGACGCTGGATCAGCTTGGCGGTGATGTGCTGACGGGGCCTTTGTTCCTGGAAGGCGTGGCCAGCGCCCGGGGCCTGGCGATTGGCGAAGCGGTGGTGGTGTTTCCCGCTGCCGCCCTGGACCGGGTGCCCGACAAGGATATTGACGATCCCGAGGCCGAGGCGTCGCGGTTCCGGCAGGCGGTAGCGGCCGAACTGGCCGAATTGCAGCGGCTCAGCGAGCGGATGCGCCTGTTGTTGTCGGCCGGGGACCGGGCGCTATTCGACGCCTATGCCATGCTGCTGGGCAGCGACAGTCTGGTCAACGGCACGCTGGAACGGATTTATGCCGGCAACTGGGCGCCGGGTGCATTGCGCGCCACCGTGCTGGAATACGCCAATATCTTCACCGAAATGGATGACCCCTATCTGCGCGAGCGCGCCGCCGACATCCTCGATCTCGGTCAGCGGTTGCTCAACCGCTTGCAGGAAGCGCAGTCGGCCAACCGCCGTTATCCCGAGCATACAATTCTGATGGGCGACGAGATCAGCGTTTCCCAGTTGCTCGACGTGCCGCCGGAGCAGCTCAAGGGACTGGTGTCGGTACGCGGCACCGGTGCTTCGCACGTCGCCCTGCTGGCGCGCGGCCTGGGGATACCGGCCGTGTTCGGGGTCAGCAACCTGCCGCCGGGCCGGTTGAACGGGCGTGAAGTGGTGGTGGATGGTTACACGGTGCGGGTATGTATCCAGCCCAGCACGGCGTTGCGTCAGGAATATTTGAAACTGATCGCCGCTGAAGCGGATCTATCGCGTGATTTGCAGCACTTGCGCGATCTGCCGGCAGAAACTCTGGATGGTCACCGGGTAGATTTGTACGCCAATTCCGGGCTGTTCGCCGATATCGCCGCTGCCCGCGACAGCGGGGTGCAAGGCGTGGGGCTGTATCGCTCGGAACTGCATTTCTTTCTGCGCGACCGCTTTCCCGGCGAGGAGGAGCAGACCACGCTGTACAGCCGGGTGCTGCGGATGATGGAGCCCTATCCCGTGGTGTTGCGCACCCTGGACATCGGCGGTGATAAACCCTTGCCGTATTTCCCGATTGAGGAGCAGAACCCTTTTTTGGGTTGGCGCGGTATCCGCATCAGCCTGGATCAGCCCGATTTGTTCAAGACCCAGTTGCGGGCGATGCTGCGCGCCGGCACCGCCCATCCGAATCTCTCGATTCTGTTGCCGATGATTGGCAGCGTTGACGAGTTGAGCCAGGCGCTGGAATTGTTGCGCGAGGCCCAGGCGGAACTGGCCGAGGACGGGGTGACCGTCCGGATACCGAACGTGGGGATCATGGTGGAGGTGCCGTCGGCGGTCTATCAGATCGACAAGCTGATCCGCATGGTGGATTTCGCCTCGATTGGCAGCAACGATCTGACGCAATACCTGCTGGCGGTGGATCGCAACAACGACCGGGTAGCCAAGCTGTACGATTCTCTGCATCCAGTGGTGCTGGCGGCGACCCGGCATGTGGTCGAGCAGGTGCATGCCGCCGGTCGCCTCATCAGTGCCTGCGGGGAGATGGCGGGCGATCCGGCGGGCGCTTTGCTGCTGATGGCGATGGGGGTAGACAGCCTGAGCATGAATCTGGGCAGTCTGCTCAAGATCAAGTGGCTGATCCGCAGCATCCGTTACGAAGAAGCTCAGGCGCTCCTGGCGGACGTGGCCGACCTCGACCGTACCGCCCTCATCCGCGACCGCGCCAACGCATTTCTGGAACAGCATGGCTTGGGCGGGTTGTTGCGAGTGGGGAAGTAAGGTCGGTTCGACAGGGATGGTTGCTGTAGAGAATAAAGGCTGGAAACGTAACCAGATGCGTTGACATTCCGTTGTTTGGCGCAATGGTTTCGGCGCTTGAATCCTGTCCGCCGGCATGGCTCCGGCCATGCGTTTGATGATTTGAAGGCTCCCATTCATGACCGACTCTTCCCGTCCGCTGGGGTTCGCTACCCGCGTCGTTCACGCCGGCCAGTCGCCGGATTCGACCACCGGCGCGGTGGTAACGCCGATCTACGCCACCTCGACCTACGTGCAATCCAGTCCGGGCGTGCATCAGGGTTTCGAGTATTCCCGCAGTCAGAATCCCACCCGCTTCGCCTACGAACGCTGCGTGGCCGATCTGGAAGGCGGCGACGCCGGTTTCGCCTTTGCCTCGGGCCTGGCCGCCACCGCGACGATACTGGAGTTGCTGGACACCGGCGATCACGTCGTGGCGCTGGACGATCTCTACGGTGGCAGCCGCCGATTGTTCGAGCAGGTGCGCCGGCGCAGCGCCGGGCTGACCTTTTCCTATTCCGACCTGCGCGACCGGGCGGCGCTGGAAGCGGTGTTGACCCCCAAAACGCGGATGATCTGGGTGGAAACGCCCAGCAATCCACTGTTGCGGCTGGTGGATTTGGCGATGATCGTCGCCGTGGCCCGCCCGCGCGGCATCCTGACCGTGGCCGATAACACGTTCGCTACCCCCTGGGCGCAGCGGCCGCTGGAATATGGATTCGATCTCGTGATCCATTCGGCGACCAAGTATTTGAATGGCCATTCCGACATCATCGGCGGCGTGGCGGTGTGCCGGGGCAGAGAACTGGCGGAACGGCTGGGCTATCTGCAAAACGCCATCGGCGCCATTGCCAGCCCGTTCGACAGTTTCCTGGCCCTGCGCGGGCTGAAGACGCTGGCGCTGCGCATGGAGCGCCACAGCACGAACGCCCTGCATATCGCCGCCTGGCTGGAGCGGCATCCGAAAATCGAGCGGGTCATTTATCCCGGCCTGCCCAGCCATCCACAGCACGAACTGGCGCAGCGGCAGATGGGCGCTGGCTTTGGCGGGATGATCGGCGCGGTGGTGCGGGGCAGTCTGGCGGAGGTGACCCGGTTTCTGACCCGCTGCCAGGTCTTCACGCTGGCCGAGAGCCTGGGCGGGGTGGAAAGCCTGATCGAGCATCCGGCGATCATGACCCACGCTTCGGTGCCGCCGGAGGTGCGCCGGGAACTGGGGATTGACGACGGCCTGGTGCGGCTGTCGGTCGGCGTCGAAGAAGC
>CALMNY010000439.1 GCA_937872125.1 uncultured Candidatus Competibacteraceae bacterium
AGTTTCCACCACGGTCCAGCGCAGGCTTCATCGAACGGATGACCGCCTGGTTCCTCCTCCAGGAGAATCGCCATCGCCCCCAGGTCAGCGCCCAGTTCAATAGCATCATCCCGCTGCCACTGGGAGGCGTAGAGATGCAACAACGCCTCGCCATCGCAGTGCAGGTCAAAAACCAGATCCGCCTCCATGGCCAGACGCAGCAGCGCCAGCTTGAGCGCGTCCGTTTCCCGCTCCGCTGCCCGCTCCGCCAGCACCGCTTGCAAGGCCTCCCGAATTCGAGCCACGTTTACGACCGGGTCGGCGCTCAACCGTCCCCGCACCCGTTCCAGCGTCGCCGCCGTCAGGTCGGGAAAGGCGCGATTGAAATTGCCGGTGCTGTCAAAATCGAACCGCCCCAGCAACCGGCCGTTGAGATGCTGATTCAGGCCGATGGGATTGGCGACCGGAACCACCACCACTTCACCGAGCAGCCGACCTTGCGCCTGGGCCTGCTCCAACCCGCGCAACAGGTGATGAGCTACGAGCAATCCTGGCGTTTCGTCAGCGTGAAGCGCCGCCTGGAAATATGCCTTGGGCCGCGCGTCGGGCGCGCCGTAACGATGAACTCGTAGTGTCCGCTCTGTGCCAGGCGCAGGCGATGGCAAAACCAGAGTGGCGGTGGATGTAGGCATGGCGGATGCTCCTCGCTGCAGCGGTGACAGGATAACGCGCGAACGCCTATCCTAACGCGCCCGGTTCCAAATCGTACCCACGTCAGACGCTCCAGCGTCCAGCGCCATCCTTCGATTCTTGCCTGTGGAGAATGCCCATGACCCCCATGAAAGCGGTGCGCATCCATGCCTACGGTGGCCCCGAACTGTTGCACTACGAGGACGTGCCCCGACCCTGGCTCAAACCCGACGATCTTCTGATCCAGGTCGCGGCAGCGGCGGTCAATCCGGTGGACTGGAAAATCCGCGAGGGTTACCTGCAAGGTTTTCTCAACCACCGGCTACCGTTGATCCTGGGCTGGGACGTAGCGGGTACGGTGGTCGAGGTCGGGCCTGAAGCTACCGGCTTCCAGGTCGGCGACGCGGTCTATGCCCGACCCGATATCGAGCGCAACGGCAGTTATGCCGAATTCATCGCGGTCAAGGCCAGCGAAGCGGCGCTGAAACCGGCCACGCTGGATTTCGTACACGCCGCCGCTGTGCCACTCGCCGCGCTGACCGCCTGGCAATCGCTGGTGGACGCCGCCCAGTTGCAGGCCGGCCAAACCGTGCTGATCCACGCCGCCGCCGGTGGGGTAGGGAGCTTCGCAGTGCAACTAGCCAAGGCCCGGGGCGCGCGGGTGATCGCCACCGCCTCGGCGGTCAATACCGGTTTGGCGGCGGAACTGGGCGCTGACCAGTTCATTGATTACACCCGAACCCGGTTCGAGGACGTCGCCAAGGACGTAGATGTTGTGCTCGACACCATTGGCGGCGACACGCAAGAGCGTTCCTGGCAGGTTCTGAAGCCGGGCGGCATTCTGGTTTCGGTCATCAGCCCGCCGCCGGAAGCAACCGCCGCTGCGCACGGCGTTCGCAGCGCCTTTGTGTTCATTCAGCCCAGCGGCTCGCAACTCACTCAGATCGCCCAGATGATTGATCAGGGCCAGATGAAACCGGTCATCCATGCTGTGTTGCCACTGAGCGAAGCGCGTCAGGCCCAGGTGATCAGTCAGGGCGGCCATGCGCGCGGCAAGATCGTACTGCGTGTCGGGGATTAAAGCGCCCATTCCGCTCCCTTAAACTAAACGGCGTTTATCTGTTGCTTTACACTTTGCTAACAAGGCGCAGTTTAAACGCCCGTTTAAAACAGCCGTTTCATTCAAGATTTCGTGCGTGGCGTTGCTTTTAAATAGAACCATAAGCAAAGAAGGACCAGACCTTGGGGATATTGAGAAGAGCCATATCGGTTTTGGGTCCTTGTCCCGCACGAAATTCACACGAATAAAAAACCATCGCAATGAGGATAAAGATAATGAGAACTCGCATTAGGCGTTTCAGTCTTGGTGCGGCGCTGATTTGCGCCAGTTTTGGTGCGACTTCCATTGCCCAGGCGGCTAATAGCTACCCGGTAATTTTTGTGCATGGCTTTGCCGGTTTTGGCCCCACCGAAATGCTGGGATACAAGTACTGGGGCGGTTTAACTGATCTGCAATCGCAACTGCAAGCCAAATACACTAATCAAATTGTAAAAACAGCCGTAGTTGGCCCTTTCAGTTCCAACTGGGATCGCGCTGTAGAACTGTTCTACCAGATTAAGGGTGGCTGTGTGGATTATGGCGAAATGCACGCACAGACGCACGGTCATTTGCGCCAGCCGGAGGCCTATTACCATAACGGCCGCACCTGTTATCCGGGCCTTTATCCGGCCTGGGACGCCAGCCATCCGGTACATCTGGTTTCGCACAGCATGGGCGGCCAGACTTCACGGATGTTGGTGCAGCTACTGACTGGCAACGGCGCTCCCAGCGATCCTGGCTTATTCTCCTACACCACGGGTTCAAACTGGGTGAAGAGCGTAACCACGATCTCCACTCCCAACGATGGCACTACGCTGGCCTATCGGGTCACGGACTGGGTGCCCTTCGTGCAGCAACTGGTTACCGGCATTGCGGGGATAGCGGGGGTAACCGGCAATCCGGCCACCAGGATTTATGATTTCAAGATGGATCAGTGGAAGATCGGTCCGCAAACGAGCAGCGAAGGCTTCACCAATTATGTCAACCGGGTAATGAATTCACCCCTGTGGTCCAATAGCCAGTTGAAGGATATTTCGACCTATAGCTTGAGTCCCGCCGGGGCGATGGAAGAAAACCATTGGGTGAAGGACCAGCCAAATGTCTACTATTTCTCGGTCAGCACCAAATCTTCCACTACGGGCCTTATTACAGGTTGGCAATACCCCATAGCGACGGCTAATCCACTACTTGGGATATTGGCTGGCCCGGGCTGGATGGGTAATTTCACGCCTGATAGTCGCCCATTCCCGTATTCAGCGAGCAACCCGGCCTATAAACAGTGGTGGGCAAGCGACGCAGTGGTGCCGACGATCTCGATGAAAGCGCCCACTTGGGCCATGAATGAGCGCGGCCAGATTTATCCACGCCCGGTTATCATCAAGGACATCAGTGGCGGCGGTGTCCCGCAAGTCGGTGCCTGGAACTGGAAAGGGCTGATGGATACCTGGGATCACATGGACATCATTGGCTGGACGCTGTTCTGGGACAGCGTGGGCTGGTACAAGAAACACGTTGATCAACTGCGTTCGCTTTGAATAAACCGGCTACTGGATCAAGAGAAAGCGGCCACCAGGCCGTTTTCTTTTTGAGCGGCGTGGTTTCGCGCCCATCGTTCGCCATCTGGCTGCGCCAGCAACTGACCTACAAAGACCAGCGCCGCTGCGAGATTAGCTTCCGCCGCCGCGCTCAATGGCTCGCCCAATTCAAACCGCTCGCCGCGAATCGCCAGTTGAAACGCCGGCGGCGGTGGGGCGTGGTTGATCTGCTGGTAGACATGCAAAACAGCGGCGGGCGACAGGGCGTGGCTGGTGTAGCTGATATCGCGCACCGGTTGCAGTTGGCTGAATTGAAACGGCGGCGGGCAGGAGACGCTGGCGTCCACGAACAGCGCCAGCGCCCGGTTTTCCAAATCCACCGCGTGTTCGATTTGTAACTGAAAGTCGGTGAGCAGTTCGATGTCGTTCCAGTCACCGCGCTGCTCCCGCATGGCCGCCAGTCGTTCCAGAAACAGCGGCCCCAGCGCATCGTCGCCCCGGCTGGGATTGCCAACGGCAAGAATCAACAGGCTGGAGTGGCTTTGCTCAGCCAGAGTGCCGGAAGGTTCCATCCGCATCCCGCGCCAGACAATCCATCACCGTGCCGGTCTCTTCCTCCACCAACTCCACATAAAGCGGCATCTGGCCCAGGGCGTGGGTGGCGCAGGACAGACAGGGATCGTAGGCCCGCACAGCGACCTCAATCTGGTTCAACAGCGGCTCGGTCAGTTCCTTGCCATCCAGATAGCGTTCCGCCACCTGGCGGATGGACTCGTTCATCGCCTGATTATTGTTGGTGGTGGACACGATCAGGTTGGCTTTCTCGACCAGCCCATCCTCGTTGATGCGGTAGTGGTGGAACAGCGTGCCGCGCGGCGCTTCGATCACGCCGACGCCCTCGCGCGCCATCTCGCCGCGCACCACCAGTTCGTCGCCAAAAATGTCCGGGTCGAGCAGTAATTCCTGGATCGCCTCGGCGGCGTGCAGCAGTTCGATCATCCGCGCCCAGTGATAGGCCAGGGTGAGGTGAACCGGCTGGCCTCCGCCCAGCGCCGCAAACTCGCGCCGCTCTTCCTCGGCCAGCGGCGTGGGAATGAAATCGCAGTTGTTGATGCGCGCTAGCGGCCCCACTCGATACCAGCCCCGTTCCGGCCCCAGCGAGTTGATGAACGGGAACTTCATGTAGCTCCACGACTTGACCTGCTCGCGCAGCACCTGGGCATAGCGCCGGTAATCCAGATGATCGAACAGGATTTGTCCCTGGTCGTTTTTGGCCCGCAAACCGCCGTGATACAGATCCAGCGCCCCGTCGGTGCGCACCAGGCTGAGGTAGTTGGAGCGGATGGTGGCGAAATCGCTGAAATAGCCAGGGTTCAGGGCATAGGCCTGCTTGATCAGCTTAACGATGTTGCGGCCCCACTGGATCATCAGCTCCAGATCTGCTAACAGATAATTGCGCTCCTGCAAGGTCAACGCCTTGTTGACCCCACCGGGCACATTGCCGCTACCATGCACCCGCTTGCCGGCGGT
>CALMNY010000440.1 GCA_937872125.1 uncultured Candidatus Competibacteraceae bacterium
CCCTGCAGTGCATCCTCCGCCTCGCCGTCGCCGATCGTCGGCGACCACTCCGACGAGAGCTCGGTGGCGTCGGCTTCGAGCTCCGCCGCCAGTTCTTCGAGGGCACGATGCAGAGCGACCTCCGCTTCGCTGTCGGCATCGCCGACCGGTCGCATCGCCGCCGCCTGAGGACGCCGCGCTGCCGGAAAAACCGCCGCCGGGTCCGGAGCAGAAATTCATGCTGTTTGGGGTCATGATCGCGCCGGGAGCCCAGGCCGCTCTGCTGCGGCTGGAAGAGCCGGGCGCGAAAACGGCGCGGGTCAAGGTGGGGGACATGATCGGGGAATGGCGGCTGGACCAGATTTCCGCCGAGGGGGTGGTTTTGCGCAAGGGGGAGGAAACCCGGGAGGTACCCTTATCCCGTCCGCGCAAGGCGGTCAAACCCCGGGGGGGACGCATGGGGGCCAGACCACAGGATGTGGCGCCGCCCGTCAGTCCATCCATGTTGCCCGTCAGTCCATTGGCGCCGCCCGGCAGTCCGCCTGCGCCGCCACCGGTCAGCTTGCCCATTGGCCCTGGCGGCATGCCGGCTACACCCGAAATGACGCAATGAAAGATATAAAAGGTTATCAATGCGATGAGTAAACGTGGGCTTTGTCCGACAGCCGGTATAGCGCTGGCTTTGTTGCTGAGCGCGTGCGCGACCGCTCCATCCGCCCCGGAGGGACCGGATGCCTCATTGCTCGGCGGCGCACCGCAGTTGACCGCCCAACCGCTGTCTCCACCGGAATCCGCCCAGGCCGGCGCCAACCTTGTCCCACCGCCCAAGGCTCCGATGATTTATCCGGGGACGGGGAATTTCATCAACCCGAAGGCGGCGACCCAACCCGCGCCCACGGCCCGATCCGCTCCCGGCGAGGTCACTCTCAATTTTGATGGCGCCGACATCCGCGACGTGATCAAGGTGATTTTCGATACCCTCAAAGAGAATTACACAGTGGATCCCCAGGTGCAGGGCGAGGTCTCGGTGCAGACCAGCCGGCCGCTAACGCGCGAGCAATTGTTGCCCACCCTGGAAACGTTGTTGCGGATGAATCAGGCGGTGCTGGTGCGCGAAGGTGGTCTGTACCGGATTATGCCCGTGGCCGGCGCCATTCGGCGGAGTAGTGTGGGACCGGGAGTCGGCGGTGGGGCGGGATACGGCGTGCGAATCATCTCCCTGAATTATATTAGCGCCGTCGAGATGCAGGCGATCATCGCGCCGTTGGTGCCCGAGGGCAGCGTGCTCCGGGCCGATGTCGCCCGCAATTTGCTGATCGTGGCTGGCGGTCCGCAGGAGCTGGCCACGATCCAGAGTACGATTGACACCTTCGACGTGAATTGGCTCAAGGGCATGTCCATCGGCATGTTTCGGCTGCGCAACGTGGATAGCCAGGCCATGGCCAGCGAGTTGAATCAACTGCTGGGCGAAGGCTCCGGAACGCCCATCGCCGGCCTGCTCCGCTTTGTGCCGCTCAGCAAGTTGAACGCCGTGCTGGTGATCACGCCCCAGGTGGAATACCTCAAGCAGGTGGCGACCTGGATCGAGCGGCTGGATGGCATCGGCGGCGAGCGGTTGTACGTGTATGCGGTGCAGCACAGTCGCGCCGACTACATGGCGGAGTTGCTCAACGGTTTGTTTAATCTGGGGGGGAGCAGCGGCGCGACCCGGGGCGGTGAACTAGCGCCGGGGCGGAGGTCGGGGCAATTGTCCAGTGGCTCGGCAGGAAGCGGTCTGTCATCGGGCGGTGCAGGTTCGGGATTGGGCGCGAGTGGTTCGGGGCGATCCTCCCTGTCGGTTAGTTCGACAGGGTCGGGCTTGGGTTCTGCGGCGGGCGGCGCACTTTCCAGCGGTTCTCCCAGCGGTTCCACCTCATCCATGGCTGGTGGCCGCACCAGCGGTCGTTCCGGCAGCGCTGGCGGCGGGGGGGGGATCGGCGCCCTGGGTTCCGGCGGACCCAGCGCCGGCATGGAAGAAGTCCGCATCGTGGCTGATCCCGATAACAATTCACTGTTGATTTGGGCCACCAGCCAAAATTACGAACGGATCATCAGCACCTTGCAGAAGATGGACGTCTCGCCCCGCCAGGTGCTGATCGAGGCGACCATCGCCGAGGTGACCCTGACCGGTAAGTTGCAGTACGGCTTGCAGTGGTGGTTTACCAACGGTTTTCCCGGTTCCCATAGCGGCGTCGGCTCGCTGGGTCTGCCCTCGGCCAATCTCACGCCGGAGGAAGTTTTTGTGGATTCGCAAGGAAGCCGAGTGGCCGACCTGTTTTCCTACGCGATCACTAATGGCGATGGGTATGTGCGGGCGCTGCTGAACATGCTGGCCGGGGATTCCAGGCTGAAGGTGTTGTCCTCGCCGCAGGTGATGGTGCTCGATAACCAGAAGGCGGAGATCAATGTTGGCGCCCAGCAGCCGGTGCTGGGCAAGATCAGTACAGCGGACAGCGAAGGCGACCGACTGCAGGAATTCGACTACAAGGACACCGGCGTGATCCTGAGCGTGTTGCCGCGCATCAATGCCAGCGGCATGGTGAATATGGAGATTGTGCAGAAAGTGATTGATGTCGGTCCTATTGATTCGGCCACCGGTCAGCGCTCGTTTCTGGAGCGGGCGGTGAATAGCAAGGTGGTGGTTAAAAGCGGCCAGACGTTGATGCTGGGCGGTCTGATCCGGGACAACCGCACCGATGCGAAGAGCGGCGTGCCCATCTTGTATAAACTCCCAGTGCTGGGGGCGCTGTTCGGCGCCACCAGTGAGCAGATGGACCGCACGGAGTTGATCGTACTGATTACGCCGCGCGTGGTGCAAAACAGCCAGGAAGCGGATCAACTTACCAACGAAATCAAGCAGAAGATGCAAGATATCGCGCCGCTGGTGACGCCCGCCGGTTGAATGGGGGCTTTGGGAGAGGAGCAACATGCAACCGCACGCGCAAGCCGCGCTCCGTCGGCTCTGGCTGAAGCAGGAACAAACGCGCTGTCAACAGCTTGGCCAGGATCGCCCGGACGATGTCGAGGTCTGGCGGCGGCTGGCGCGCGCCTGCTGGGAACTGGATGAAGCAGCGCCGGCGCTGGCGGCGCTCGACCGGGCGCTGGCTTTGCAGCCGGATGATCGCGAGTCCCTGCTGGGCCGGGTCGTGGCCTGCCTGGCGCTCGACCGCACCGAGGAGGCGCTGGCGGCGGCCGTTCGGCTGGTGGAGTTGTTCCCCGATCACGTAGATGCGGGGTTGCAACAGATCGAGGCGCTGCGCCGGCTGGGGCGGTGGGCGGAGGCAGTGCAGGCGTGCGAGCGGGTGCTGGCGCTGCCGGGGCTGGCGCTCCAGCAACGGTTGAAAGTCTTCCATGACCAAGCCACATTTCAATTCCAGCTCAACTGTTGGGAAGACTCGCTGGCGACCGTAGAACAAGCGCTGGCGCTGGTTCCCAATGACGCCGGGCTTCGTCTGAACCGGGCGCAGTTGCTGTATCGCTTGCGCCGGTTGGCGGAAGCACTGGACGCCGTCGAGCCACTGACCGGTTTGCCGGCAGTGCGGCTGGCGGCCCTGTGCGTCAAGACGCGCACTTTGGCGGCATCGCGGCGGTTTGATGAAGCAGACGCCCTCTTGCAGATTTTGCAACGGGACTATCCGCGCGAGGCGCTGGATCGTGAATTTGCGCCTGGAAGGTTGCCAGATGAAGCGCCCGCCGACAGCTTGCGCAAGCG
>CALMNY010000441.1 GCA_937872125.1 uncultured Candidatus Competibacteraceae bacterium
CAGCCATCGCGGCCAAGGCCGCTCCCACACATAAGCCATTGATTTAATAATATTCGTTTTTTGGACAGCTTCTAAGGTCCCCAAACCATGACCCCACAGGACTTTATCCGCAAGTGGCGCAACGCCGAACTCAAGGAACGGTCGGCGGCGCAGGAGCACTTTATTGATCTGTGCCGGCTGCTGGGCGAGCCGACGCCCGCCGAGGCCGATCCCAGGGGCGAGCGCTATTGCTTCGAGAAAGGCGCGTCCAAGCTGAGCGGCGGGGAAGGCTGGGCCGATGTGTGGAAGCGCGGCTGTTTCGGCTGGGAGTACAAGAGCAAGCGCAAGGACCTGAAAGCCGCCTATCTTCAGTTGCAGCAATACGCCGTCGCGCTGGAGAATCCGCCGCTGTTGGTGGTGTGCGATCTGGAGCGGTTTCGTATCCATACCCACTGGACCAACACCATCCAGCAGGTTTACGAGTTGACGCTGGATGATCTGAACGATCCTGCCAAGCGCCAGTGGCTCCAGTGGGCGTTCGCCGACCCGGAACGTCTGAAGCCGGGCAAGACCCGCCAGACCCTGACCGAGGAAGCCGCTGAACAGTTTGCCGGGCTGGCGCAAATGCTGCGTGCCCAGGGCCACGATCCCCAGGCGGCGGCTCACTTCATCAACCGGCTGGTGTTCTGCCTGTTCGCAGAAGACATCGGCCTGTTGCCTAACCAGTTGTTCACCCGCTTGCTGGAGCACGCCGCGCGCCGACCCGCCGAGTTCGCGGACATGGCGCGGGATTTGTTCCGGGCGATGCAGGCGGGGGGCCGCGTCGGTTTCGAGCCGGTCGCGTGGTTCAATGGCGGGCTGTTCGATAGCGAGGCGACATTGCCGCTCGATCAACCCGCCATCGAGCGGGTGTTGCAGGCGGCCCGGCTGGACTGGAGCGAGATTGACCCCTCCATCTTCGGCACGCTGTTCGAGCGCGGTCTTGACCCGGACAAGCGCAGCCAGTTGGGCGCGCATTACACCGACCGCGACAAAATCCGGCTGCTGGTGGAACCGGTGATCGTCCGGCCCCTGAGCGCGGAGTGGGAGGGCGTCAAGGGTGAAATCGCCGCGCACCTCGCCAAGGCTCACGCCGCCAAAAGTCCGGCGACCGCGACCCGGGCGCGCAAGGCGGCTCAGGACTTGCGCAACGGCTTTCTGGAACGGTTGCGGCAGACGCGGATTCTCGATCCGGCCTGTGGGTCCGGCAATTTCCTGTATCTGGCGCTGCTGGCGCTCAAGGACCTGGAACATCGCGTCAATCTGGACGCCGAGGCGCTGGGGCTGGACCGGCAGTTTCCGTCGGTTGGGCCGGAATGCGTCAAAGGGATTGAGATTAACCCCTACGCCGCCGAGCTGGCCCGGGTGACGGTCTGGATCGGGGAAATTCAGTGGATGCGCCGCAACGGCTTTGATGTGTCCCGCGAGCCGATTTTGCGCCCGCTGGACACCATCGAATGCCGGGATGCGCTGCTGGTGAATGATGAATTCCCCCCCTGTCAAGGGGGGGTGTCCCAAAGGGACGGGGGGGTTTGCGCCTCGGATGAATCCAACCACCCCGGCGCTGCGCGCCACCCCTCCTTATCCAAGGAGGGGAGTTCGGTGCGAGAAGCCGAATGGCCGGCGGCGGAATTTATCGTCGGGAATCCGCCGTTTCTGGGCGGCTCCAAACTGCTGCGGGAGTTGGGCGAGGATTACGTCGCAACGCTGCGCCGAACCTATCAGGGCCGCGTGCCGGGCGGGGCAGATTTGGTGTGCTACTGGTTCGAGAAAGCGCGCGCCCGGATCGAAGCCGGCCACACCCGCTGCGCCGGCCTGGTGGCGACCAATTCCATTCGTGGCGGAGCCAACCGCAAGGTGCTGGAGCGGATTCTCAGCACTCCCTCCCCCTTGCTGGAGGAGGGCCGGGGTGAGGGTGAAAAGCTGGCGATCTTCAACGCCTGGTCGGATGAACCGTGGGTCAACGAGGGCGCGGCGGTGCGGGTGTCGCTGTTATGTTTTGGCGCGGAACTCCCCTCGCCCTCTGGGAGAGGGGCCGGGGGTGAGGGCGCGCTGCTTGACGGTCAGCCGGTCGCGGAGATTCACGCTGACCTGACCGGGCGAGTACCGATGGTGAGTGGCGGCGGCGATTTGACGCAAGCCAAACCTCTGGCGGAAAACGCAGGGGTATCATTTCAAGGTTCGCAGAAAATCGGCGCGTTCGACATTCCAGGCGACTTGGCCCGCCAGTGGTTACCGTTGCCAAACCCGCATGGTCGTCCCAATAGTGATGTGCTCAAACCCAGTTGGAACGGATTGGACGTGACCCGCCGCCCGCGTGATGGCTGGATCATTGATTTCGGCCTGGATATGACTGAGGCGCAAGCCGCCCTCTATGAAAAGCCATTTGATCATGTTGTTCGGTACGTCAAACCGGAACGGGAGAAGAACGCTGATCCACCCGTCAAACGGTATTGGTGGCGGCATGGACGCCCAAGAATAGAAATGCGCGCCGCCCTGGAACTATTGCCGCGTTATCTCGCTACGCCGCACGTCGCCAAACATCGGCTTTTCATCTGGCTACCGGCAAGCGTCCTACCCGACAAGATGCTGATCGTTATCGCCCGCAACGACGACACCACCTTTGGGATTTTGCACAGCCGGTTTCATGAACTCTGGGCTTTGCGGCTGGGCACCAGCCTTGGAGA
>CALMNY010000442.1 GCA_937872125.1 uncultured Candidatus Competibacteraceae bacterium
AAATAATACCTATCCGACAGGGATCCGGTGAAGCGCCGCCTCATTGCCCGTGGTTACGACGCATCGCGTGCTCGCAGCCAGGCGACCAGGCGGTTGGCGGGCATGGCAGGCGCGTACAGATAACCCTGGGCTACCCTACACCCCAGGCCGCGCAGAAATTCCGCCTGTTCCGGAGTTTCCACCCCTTCCGCAACCGAGGTCACCCCCAGTTTTTCGCTGAGCTGGACGATGGTTTCAGCGAGCATTCCCCCTTCGCCCGGTTTGATCTCCTTGACGAAAACCCGGTCAATCTTCAGGCAGTCAATGGGCAGGGATTGCAAATGCCCCAACGAGGAATAGCCAGTGCCGAAATCATCAATGGCGATCAGAACGCCCAACCGCTTGAGCGCGTCCAGACTGTCCAGCACCACCCTGGGTTCGTCCATGGCGATGCTCTCGGTAATTTCCAGCTCCAGCAAATCGGGCGGCATTTGGCGCTGGGCGAGGGTGTGGGCCACTTGCTCGACGAAATTGGCCCGGCGAAATTGCAGCACGCTGACGTTGACCGCCATTTTCAGCGCCGCAAATCCCGCCGCTGTCAGGCGCGCGTGCTGGGCACACGCCTGCTCCAGCACCCAGGCACCCATGGGAATGATCAGCCCCGAATATTCGGCGAGCGGGATAAAGACATCCGGCGGTTGGACGAACCCGTGTTCGTCCGGCCAGCGCAGCAATGCCTCCATCCCGATAACCTGGCCGGTCGCCAGGGCGATTTGTGGCTGATACCACAGTTGTAGCTTTCCCCGCTCGAAATCCAGGCGCAGGCGCCGGATGATCTCAACCCGCCAGCGGGTGTTGTCTTCCATTTCCGCGAGATAGTACTCATGACGGGTGGAGAGGCTGTGCTTGGCGCGATTGAGCGCGATATTGGTTCGCTTGAGCAGGGTCAGGCCGGAATCCACCGGATCCCGCGTGCGGCACAGGCCCAGGGTGATCGTGACGGGCAACTGGTAATCGCCGACCTGGAAGGGATCATGAAACAGCGCCAGCAGGCGGGCGGGATTGACCTGGGCTTCCGGCCCCAGCACACCGAAGACGTCGGCGCCAATCCGGGCCAGCCAGCAGGCCGGCTCCAGCCGGGTCCGCAGCCGCTCGGCGACTGCGACCAGCAGCAGGTTGCCGACATCTTCGCCGAGGCCATCGTTCAATTCGGCGAAGTGCGCAATATCCAGCAGGGCCACAACCGCTTCGACTCGCTCCCGGGCGACCTGGTCGAGATCAGCGACGAACCGCAGGCGGTTGGGCAACTGGGTCAATGGATCGTGATAGGCGGTATAGTTGAGGCGCTCGACCAGCTTGACGTTGCGAAAGCAGGCGGTGATGTTGGCGGCGAACACCTCCACCAGCGCGCGATCCAGCGCGGCGAGTTCATGGCCGGAATTCAGAAAAATGGCCGCTTCCTGATGGGGCGCAGCCTTCAGATACAGCACGGTGTAATCAGCAGCAAATACATGCTGGTGTTTTGAAACGCCATCCAGAATGGCGGACACGATCCGTGGGTTTGGCAACCGCGCCAGCGGCTGCGCGATGTAGGGCGCGTACTGGCCGGCGGCGCCCACCACGTAACAACGGTCGCTGTCCACGCCGAACGGCGAACCGCGCTGGGTGCAGACCAGACCATCCAGCGGCAGCTTGAGCAGCGCGGCCAGTTGGGTGAGCAATCCTTCGGCGAAGCTGGTGATGGCGTGCCGCTCCATCAGTTCCGAGGCCGCATTGATGATCAGTTCCAGACCGCGCCGGTTTTCGGCGATGATCCGCAATTGTTCGTAGGCGCGCAGGGCGGTGCTGACCATGGTGATCAGGCGGGTGTGGGTCAGCTCGGCCTTGGTGCGATAGTCGTTGATGTCATAGGAGTTGATGACGGTCAATTCCGGCGCGTAGCCCGGCTGGCCGGTGCGCAGGATGATCCGGCATTCGGCCAGTTTCAGTTCGTTGCGGATATAGCCCACCAGTTCGAGGCCGGACTGCGCGGTTTCCATGACCACGTCCAGCAGCGCCACGGCGACATCGGGATGCTGACGCAACTGCACACGCGCTTCCTGGGCGTTGTGGGCATGCACCAGATGGAGCGGCCGGTCGAAAATCCGCAGATCGTTTAGCACAAAACGGGTGACGCTGTGCACTTCCGGATCGTCGTCCACCACCAGCAGCTTCCATGGCGGGTCGCTGAAGGGCCGGTGCGCCTCGGTTTGATCAGCGTCATCGGTCCACCGGAGCAAGTTATCGTTATTCATGGTGGGAATCCCAAAGCGGGTCGGTCAGGGGCGACGCGGGGCAAAGTCAGGGTAAAGACGGTCCCGGTTGCGGGGAGAGTATGGACCTCAATAGTCCCACCCAGTACCCCAGTGATTAGATTATAGACAATATACAAACCCAGACCACTACCGCCACTGCCCATCTTGGTGGTGAAAAAGGGGTCAAAAATCCGATTTTGTATATTTTCCGGGATTCCTATTCCATTATCAGTATAGTTGAGTTCCACGTGATCCGCATCGAGCGCCTTCGCGCCGATGCGAATCACGCCCCTGTCCTGGCCTGCGAAACCATGGGTGAGCGAGTTGCCAACCAGATTGGCCAGTACCTGCTCCAGCGGACCCGGATAGCTGTCCAGTTCCAAATCGGGCGGAATCTCCAGTTCGATGTGATGGGCGGTGCGCTTGAACAGAGGCCGCAGGGTCGCCAGCATCTCCTCGATGGTCTGGCGCAGGTAGAAGCGGCGGCGGCGCATGCTGGTCTGGTCTACCGCCACCTGTTTGAAATGCCCCATCAGTTCGGCAGCGCGGGCGCTGTTGCGCTCAAGCAGATCCACCGCTTCCCGGCTGCGCTCCAGGAAGGCGTCTACCTGGGAGCGGCGCAGGGCGCCGGATTCGACGGCGGCAGCGAACGCGCGCAGGTGCTCGCCCAGACTGCTGGCGACCATGCGGGTATTGCCCAGCGGCGTATTGAGTTCATGGGCCACGCCCGCGACCAGGCTGCCCAGCGCGGCCAGCTTTTCCGATTGCACCAGTTGATTCATCGCCTGGCGCAGTTCAGCGGTGCGTTCGGCTACCCGCTCCTCCAGGTGTTCCCGGTGATGCTGGAGTTCTTCCTCCGACCGCTTGCGGTCGGTGATGTCAAAAAAACTGGCAATAAAGTCTTGTTCCAGCAGAGTGGCACCGATAATGAGCGTGCGCACTACGCCATCCTTACACATCACCCGGTATTCGTTTCCCTCCACATTGGAACCATGGGCCATTGCCTGCTCAATGGCGGCTTGCCAGTACGCCATCGCCTGCTTCCGGTATTCCGGATCGGGGTAAGCCAGCGGCCACCAGTGATCCAGGGTCGGGATGTCATCGCGGGTATAGCCCAGGAGCTGCGTCCAGCTATGGTTCACTGCGATGATGCGCCCATCCGCGGCCACATTGGCCAGCGCCACCGGCGCCATGGCAAAGAGTGACTGGAACCGCGCCTCACTCTTGCGCAAGGCGTGCTCAGAACGTTTACGCTCAGTGACATCCATGAACTGCGCCACCATGCGGTTAGGCGCGATCTGGAAGGCATACACACTGAAGGCGCCCGCGATGCCGTTCTCCCGGTATTCAATGTACTCGGTGCTCCAGGGTATGCCTCGCGCCGCCGCTTCACGATAACGGATGGGGATCTCGGTCGCCGTGAGCGCCGGGAACGCTTCTTCAATGGACTTGCCCACAAAGACGGTATTGTCCACGCCCAGGATATGATTCGCGGCCGGGTTGAACGCCGTGAACACCAGCCGTCCATCCGGCTGCACTTCGTATAAGTGCATACCGATGGGCGAGGATTCGACGATGTTGCGGAATGACTGTTCGCTTTCGCGCAGCGCTTGCTCTACCTGCTTTTTTTCGGTCACATCCACAGTCACGGACAAAATCTGTTGCTGCCCCTGGATTTCGAGCAGGACAGACGAGTAAATCACATCGCTCCAGCCATAGCGATGGCAAACCCTGGTTTCGAGGTTGCTAACTACGCCCGTTTTACGCAGCGCCTCAAGGACATGATCCGTCCGCGTTCCGGGGGCCATATCCACAAAGCGCAGATGTAGCGCCTCTTCCTTGCTCAATCCGCTCTTTTTCAGAAAGGCCTGATTGACATCCAGGAACTGGCCGTCTTCCAGATTGTTGATAGTGATGGAGTAGGGCGCATGATCAAAGATCGCGCGAAACCGTTGTTCGCTCGCGCGCAGTTCCTCGTGCGTTTGGCGCAGGCCGGCGATCTTCTCATTGAGCCGGCGTTTGAGCACATAGGTAATCCCGGTCAGACCCACCAGCAGCAGCCCGGTAAAAAAGGCCACCAGTTCGAGCAGAAGTACAGTGTCTGGGTCCAAGCCGCTGGGGGCTTCCAGAGAGATCCAGCGTTTGCGCATGGCGTCGAGTTCACGGTCAGGAATCGCGGTCAGCGCTTTCTGGATGGCGCTGTAGAGCAGGGGATACTTGCGGCTGACTCCGATGCTCCAGGCGAACGCATAGTCGGTGCTGCCGGCCACCCGCAGGTTGGGCAGACCCTCCCGCTCGATGTAGTAGGCGGCCACGGCGAGATTCTCAACCAGGGCGTCTGCCTGCCCGAACGACACATCGCGCAGCCCGTCGGTTACGATCCGCACGGGCATGACCGTAAAGCGGCCCTGGGCATGATGGCGCACGTAGGTCTCGGTGGCGTAGCCGGATACGACGGCCACGCGGCGGCCGGCCAGATCATCCAGGTTCAGCTGGCCCCGGTGGGCGCGGGTGGTGATGATGACCACTGGCACGGTGGCGTAGGGCGTGGTGAAGAAGGCGTAACGTTCCCGCTCGGCGGTGCGCACGATGGTCGGGGCGATAGCGCACTCTCCGCTTTCCAGAGCGGCCAGATGCTGGTTCCAGTCGGTAGAGGGGCGTTTGCGAAAGGTGACGCCAAGCCGTGCTTCGATCTTGGCGATGACATCCGCTCCCAGACCCTCAAAAGCGCCAGTCGGGGACGCATATTCGATGGGGGGAAAGTCGGTGTTGTAAAGCAGCGTCAGCTTGTCCGGGTTCTGGTCCAGCCAGGCGCGCTCTTCGGCGGAGAGCAATGTGAACGAGCCTTCCGCCGCGCCGCCGGGCCGGACGCTGACCACGGCTAGCGTAAGCAATAACGCCACGCAAACCAGCAGCAGGGCGGGCTTTCGCAAGGGCTTCCTCCACAGGGTGGGTTGAGTAGGGCGGTGAAGCCCCCCGTTCTTTTAGTTCAAACCGGTGTTGGGATCGGACGGGTTCCGGGGTGTCTCGTCCGGCGGCGATACCCGTGGCGCGGTCAGGGGAAGCCTGATCGAGAATTCGGCGCCCTGGCCAGGTTCGCTGCGCGCCTCGATCCTGCCGCCCAACACCCCAGCTACTAAAGTGTAGACGATGTACAGCCCCAGGCCGCTGCCACCCTGACCCAGCCGGGTAGTGAAGAAGGGTTCGAAAATACGGTTGAGGATCATCTCCGGGATGCCGACTCCATTGTCCTGGTAGTCCATTTGGACTTGATCAGGACCCTGCGGTGCAGCGCGGATGCGGATGAACCCGGCCTCGATCCCGGCGAAGCCGTGGATGAGAGAGTTGTTGATCAGATTGACGATGACTTGCTCCAGCGGGCCAGGGTAGCTGTCCAGTTCCAAATCGGGTGGAATCTCCCGCTCGATGCGGTGGGCGGTGCGCTTGAACAGGGGTTGCAGAGTGACCAGCAATTCCTCGACAGTCTGGCGCAGGTGGAAGCGGCGCCGACGCATACTGGTCTGGTCCACCGCCACCTGCTTGAAGTGGCCGATCAGGTCGGCGGCGCGGGCGGTGTTGCGTTCGAGCAGGTCCACCGCCTCGCAGCCCCGGCTCAGGAACGCCTCGACCTGGGAACGGCGCAGGCTGCCGGATTCCACCGCGGCGACAAACGCGCGCAGGTCGTCGCCCAGGCTGCTGGCGACCACGCGGGTATTGCCCAGCGGGGTGCTGAGTTCGTGGGCCACGCCGGCGACCAGGCTGCCCAGGGCGGCCAGCTTCTCGGCCTGCATCAGTTGGGTCATGACCTGGCGGAGTTCGGCGGTGCGTTCGGCGACCCGCTCCTCCAGGTGTTCCCGGTACCGCTGCAGTTCTTCCTCCACCCGTTTGCGCTCGGTGATATCCATCATGCTGATGAGCACGTTGGTGAAGGGCGCATCCGGTTCGGGAAAAGCGACGGTTAGCAAGGCGTTCCGCCGCTCGCCCTGCAAGGTCTGGTGGACCGTCTCGACTTCAAAATGCCGCTTCCCTTCCGCGATAGCGATGAGGATTTCTGTGAACGCTGGCAACGATTCCGGCAACAGAATCCTGTTCAACCCGCCCAGCAGTTCTGCCTTGCTGCTGGCGCCAAACAGCTTCAGGGTCTGCTGATTGACGTCCATGATCCGAACCTGCTGCACACAGTCGGCGACAAAGGCGGGGTGTTGCGTCAGATAGGCCCGGATGTCCGCAATTCCTTGCGCTTCCAGGGCGTCCAGCGCCGCCTTGACCACGGACATATCCTCCTCCCGGATGGATACGGCGGCGGTTTCAAAAATCGTGCGATAGCGCTGTTCGCTCGCTTGCAGCGCCTGTTCGGCCCGCCTCTGTTCAGTCAGGTCATACGCCAGCGACAGCAGAGCAGGCTGATTGCCGAGCGTGATGAGTTCCGCCGACCACAGAATTTCCCGCAGTCCGCCACTCCGGGTGTGGAGCACAATCGGAATATCCTTGAAAGTCCCGGTTTTCCGGAGTTGCGCGATCATCCGGTCACGTGTGCCAGGAGCAATCCAGATCCCGGTTTCATTGGTGGTATGGCCGATTAATTCCTCCCGCGTGGCGCCCACCAGGCTCAGTCCGCGTGCATTCACGTCAATGATGCGCCCTTCATGCAGGGTGGTGATCAGCATCGGCGCCGGGCTGGCCTGGAAAGCCTTGGCAAAGCGCTCCTCGCTTTGCCGCAGTGATTGCTCCGCCCGCTGGCGGTCGGTAATGTCGTGAACGAGAGACAGCAGGACGCGCTGTTCGCCCAGATGAAGGATTTCCGCCGAATAGAGCGTCTCGAGGATTTTGCCCGTTCGGGTGCGAAAGCGGATCGGCATTTCCCGCACGAACCCCTGCTGGCGGAGTCGCTCGATCATCTGTTCGCGCGCTCCCGGATCGGCATAGAAGTCAAGTTCTACGGAGGTGTGGCCGATGATCTGTTCGCGGGCATATTCGAGCTGGTCCAGCAACCGCGCGTTGGCGTCGAGAAACCGGCCGGTGGCGATGTCGGTGATGCACATCAGGGCCGGATTGGCGTGGAACGCTTTGGCGAAACGTGCCTCGCTTTCCCGCAGCGCCGCTTCCGTTCGTTTGCGTTCGGTGATATCCAGGTGCGTCCCGATCATGCGCACAGGCCGGCCGGCGGCGTCCCGCTGCACGATCCTGCCGACGGAGCGCACCCAAATCCAGTCGCCGGAGCGGGTCCGCAGGCGAAATTCGGCGTGGTAATCGGGCAGTTTGCCGGTAATGCACTCCTCGTAAAGCTGCAAGACCCACGCGCGGTCGTCCGGGTGCAGCCAGTTCGTCCACCCGGTCGGCGTCAGTTGCAGCTCGGACGGTTCGTAGCCGAGCATTCGGGCGTATTCGTCGCTGAAGACCGCCTTGCCGGCGGCGATGTCCAGGTCGTACAGCCCCTGGCCGGAAACCGCCAGCGCCAGCGCCAGGCGTTCCTCGCTCTTGCGCAGGGCGGTCTCCGTTTGCCACTGGGGGGTGAGTGGGTAAGCCAGCACGGAGTTGTATTCGCGGCCGTCGAGTTCAAGGTAATGGGACACGATTTCGACGGGGAACTGCGAACCCTCTCGAGTGCGATAGGTGGTTTGGAAGCAGAGGGTTTTCGCCTGGCGCAATTTGCGCCAGTGCTCGGGCCAGCGGTCGCGGGGAAAATCGAGATCAATATCCCAGACTGCCAAGGTCAGCAGTTCCTCCCGGCCGTAGCCGAGCGCCTGACAGGCTAGCCCGTTGGCGTCCAGGAAACGGCCTTCCGGGCTGATCAGCAGGGCGTTCGGAGTCTGAGCGGCGGTGGACGGGTGCAAGGAGAGCGCCTCTCTGGAATTGATCTGCGCGCGGCGCGAGCCGGGAGTGGCAGACGCCTGTTGTTAAATCACCCTGGAAAACCGTTGCTGTTTCTGCGCGCGCAAATAGCGGTCGAACGCCATGCAGATGTTGCGGATCAACAGCCGGCCCGGCGGTAACACCTGAATCCCGGTGGCGGACAGCGCCAGCAGCCCATCGTTGGCCATATCCGCCAGTTCCGCCAGCTCCGGCGCGAAGTACTCCCCAAAGCGGAGGTCGAACCGGCGTTCGACGGTAGCGAAATCCAGGGTGAAGTGGCAGATCAGGTCGGTGATCACTGCCCGCCGCAGCCGGTCGTCGTCGTCCAGCCGCACACCCCGAAACACCGCCAGTTGACCGGCGTCGAGACGGGCGGAGTACTCCTCCAGTGTTTTCAGGTTCTGGCTGTAGCTGTCGCCCACCATGCCGATGGAGGTCGCGCCCAGTCCGATCAGATCACAGTCGGCGTGGGTGCTGTAGCCCTGGAAATTGCGATAGAGCGTGCCGGCCTGCTGCGCCCGCGCCAGTTCATCATCGGGCTTGGCGAAATGATCCATGCCGATATACACATAGCCCGCTGCGGTCAGTTGCTCGATCACCGTTTTCAAAATTTCCAGCTTCTTAAAAAATCTTTTTAAGTAAAAAAATCCCTATTCTTCTATAACTTAATAAAAAACAGCTATTTTTGTCTGATTTGAAAAAAAAATAGAGTTTTTTAAGTCTAAAAATTTGACTGTTAAAGAAATATAACCGATTTACTATGAGTTTCATAAATAATATTCTGACAAAACTATTTGGCAATAAGGCCGAACGCGATATAAAAGAAATAATGCCTTATGTTGAAAAAACAAACGAAGAATTTCAAAAACTATCAACATTAAGCAACGACCAATTAAGAGGTAAAACTATTGAACTACAAAATAGAATTACTGAATTCATAAGCCCCGAAAATCAAAGCATAGCCGACCTGAGGGAAAAACTC
>CALMNY010000443.1 GCA_937872125.1 uncultured Candidatus Competibacteraceae bacterium
CCGATGCGGTGGCACGGAATCGCCTGGCCCAGGGCGTACGCAACGCCCGGCGCCGCCGCGGCGGCCACCGTTCTGGCCGGGCCCCAGGAAGGCACCGCCCGGCGACACGCCGCCCCGGCGGTGACGGGCCGGCGGCACGCGCGGGCGTGCGCCTGAGCGCGCCGCCCCACCCCGCCCCGCGCCGTTGTTTTGCGCCGCAAATGCCTTTGTCGCCGCCGCTTTCGCGCCATTTTGCGGGTTCCCGCCGGATATGCTGGTCCGGTGAATACCCTGTCCGCCACCGCCGCTCCATGACCGCGCGCTTCGCTGCCTCGCTGGCGCTTGCGCTCTGGTTGGCCTTTGCGCAGGTCTATTTCAATGTGCTGCGCGCCTATACCTCGGCCGAGGCCGCCGACGCCAACGCCTTCGGCGTGTCATTGCTCGGCGGGGCGGGCAACATCCCCGCCGCGACCCTGCAGATCGAGGGCAACAATCCCGGCACCGGGGTGAATGTCGCGGATTATTTGCCCGGGGCCGATCAAGCCCGCATTGACCAGGCGGCGGGGTTTTACAGCCACCCGGAGGACCTCCAGGGGCTGGTCATGGCGGCCGACGCGCATGCGAAAAATGCCGGCTGTGAAACGACCCGCTTCACGCGGGTGCGGGCCGGGCAACACCTCATGCGGGTGGTGGCCAAGCGCCTGATTGGCGTCCAGGAACGTCATCCGGTCACGAATGCCCTCCTGTACGATCAGGGCGGCGCGCCGCTCATCCAGCAGACGCTCGCCGAGACCGTGGCGCTGCCGGCGAGCGAAATCCGCTTTTCCGTGTTCCCGCTCGGCGATGACGCGCAAAGCGTGCAGGTCGTGCAAGCGGCGACCGCGACCAGCGACGGGGTCGCGGTGGTGATCGACTATAAGCGCCTGCAGGCCCCCGCCGATGGGACCTACGTGTTGACCAATGCGCAGTGGAGCGGCGCGGCGAGCTTCAGCTATGGCGATCCCAGTGATCCGGGCTATGCCGGCTATGGCACGGCGCAGAACCGCTGGAATGTGCGCGGGGTGGTTACCCCGGCCGCGAACGAGCTCATCCTTCAGGCCGATCTCTACCGGGCGGAGACCACGCATTACTATCCCGAGAGTCCCGACGAGCCCTGCCCGCCGGCCTACCAGTGCGAAATGGATGGGGTGGCGGTGTGCGCCGCCGAGGCCTTTCACGTCGAGAGTATCTTTGCCGACGGCCAGCTTGATTACACCCAGACCGCCTATGACATCCTGACCAACGGTCAGGACAACACCGTTTCCCTGGAGGACATGGTGGAGCAGCTGTCCGGGGCGACCGGCGCGATCGCCGAGGGCACCAGTCCCATCTATGCCGAAGTGGTGGGCGACGGCTGTACCCAGGTCAAAACCTATGGCACCACCTATGCCGACGGCGTCACCGAATTCTCGCAAACCTGCGCCAGTGACTATGTCGGCTGCGGGGGCACGGCCTGTCACAACCCCGGGGTGGAATGGAATACCTATCTGGATACGGCGTTGGGCGCCCTGGCCACCCTGGACGGCATGGCGAATGACTTCATCTGCCTGGAAACCGGCAAGCCGCCGGAAAACATCGCCCAGTCGTGCACTATCCGCATCTGGCGCGGCCAGCATCTGGAGTGCAAGGTGCCGATCGGCAACGACATCGGCCTGACCCCCGACTGTTGCGAGGAAGGGCTGGAGGCCTTTGGCCAGCAGGATATCCTGGCCTACTTCAAGATGGGCTATTTCGCCTACAAGCTGGCCAAGCTGGAGGTCATCGCCGGCCATCTGAGCACCTTAAGCGGCATGGTGCCCGGCTGGACCGAATTCTATCAATCCGTCTCCTCTACCGTACAGGCGGCAATCGATGCCACCCTGGGGCCACTGGAAAAAGCCGCCACCGGTTTTCTGCAGGAACTGGGGCTGGTGACGGAGCAGGGTACCGCGATCGGCGAGGGGTTCCTGACCGCGATTGAGCAACAGTTGATGCAGACCTTTCAGACCTTTCTCAAGGAGGTCTTTGGTGATGAATTCGCCAAGATGATCATTACTGAAGTAAGCGTTGAGGGCGGCGGGTCGGAGTTGGTCTTCACCGGTGCGGTGCAGTGGATCCTCGCCGTCTATTACGTCTATCAGATCCTGAAAATCATCGGCCATATCCTCTACGCCTGCACCGAGGACGAGCTCAATCTCGGGTTGCGGCGGGAGAATGAGGAATGCGTGTTTATCGGCAAGTATTGCGCCGATGAGGTCCTGGGGGTGTGCGTGGAGCAGCGCAAATCCTTCTGCTGCTTTAACTCCATGCTCGCGGCGCTGATCATGGCGTCGATCCGCGGCGTGCAGAACATCGGCGGCGGGTTCCTGGTCTACGGCACGCGGGATGAATCCAATCCCAATTGCGAGGGTATTACCCTGGAGGAACTCGCCCAGGTCAATTTTTCCATCATCGATCTCAGCCCGTGGCTGAATCGCTTGCGGACGGCGGGGATCTACCCGGATAAGGCATGAACAGCAGGAACGATCTCGGCAGGCGGCGGGCGGTGGCGGCGGGGGTCCTCGGCGGCCTCCTGGTCGTCGCCGGGGAGACGGCGGCGGTGTCCTTCGAGCAGCGCTGGGGACTGGAATCGTCGCGGGCGGCGCTCATTGCCGGCCAGGAGATTCCCGAGCTGGACCAGGCGCTCGACACGCAGCGGGTGATCGACAGCACCATCACCTACGCGGAAAAGCAGGGCGACTACCGGGCGAAACTCAAAACCCAGCCGACCTGTTATGACCCCAGTCAGCCGGAACGGATGCCCTGGTATGTCGCGCCGCATTATGAATGGCGCTCGCGGGAGCTGGTGAACACCAACGTCTTCTTCCGGGGCGGCGCCGTGTATGGCGAGAGCATCCGCTTTGGCGCCAACTTTGCCGACGGCACGGTCAACCTGCTCGCCAACAGTTGCGGCGCCTATTCGCTGTATCAGATCTCGCCGCCGCTGGGTAGCACGATCTGCGATGCGACCCAGCAGTCGCCGGAGAACGACCGCATCCTGCAACGCGAAATCCGCGAAGAAGTGCGCCTGTCCGGCTGGAATGTCTGGTTCCCGCCCGAACTTCTTGCCTACGGCGTCGGGCTGGACGATTCGATTTACATCTACGCCGATGTCCTGCCCTCCTGCGATAACGGGTTGCAGGCGGAGTTTCGCATCGTCGATGACGC
>CALMNY010000444.1 GCA_937872125.1 uncultured Candidatus Competibacteraceae bacterium
AGCCAGGCTTGGACGGCTTCCAGGTCGTTGCCAGTGGCCGGCCAGTTGGCAGAGGAACATCGGCAAGGTTGTAGAAGGGGGCAGGCGGGTGCGATGACCATCCTTCGTATGGGTTATGATTGCGCCCGCGTGGGGGCGACCCACAACGGCGCAATTCGAAGAACAGCGGCCACTGATCACTGACTACTGAGGCGAAGGGGAGAATGTAATGGCGGCGATTGACGCACAGGTGAGCACGGGGCTGGCGGGCCTGGACCGGGTGTTTCGGGGGATCATGGCGGGCGACAACATCGTCTGGCAGGTGGACGGTATTGATGATTACGTGCCGCTGGTCGAGCCGTTTTGCCAGTACGCCCGCTCCCGGGGTCGCAAACTGGTGTATTTCCATTTCGCCCGCCATCCGGCGCTGGTGGATGAAGGACCGGGAGTGGAAGTACAGGTGCTCGACCCCGGCGAGGGCTTCGAACCGTTCCTGACCGCCATTCACAAAACTATCGAGCAGACCGGGCGTGGGGCCTATTACGTGTTCGATTGCCTGTCCGATCTGGTCGCCGACTGGTACAGCGATCAGATGCTGGGCAATTTCTTCATGCTGACCTGCCCGTATCTGTACGACCTGGAAACAGTGGCCTATTTCGCGCTGTTGCGTGGCCATCATTCGTTCCACGCCACCGCGCCGATTATTGACACCACCCAGTTGTTCAGCGATGTCTACCGCCATCAGGACGAGTTGTACGTCCGCCCGTTGAAAGTGCAACAGCGCTATTCGCCGACCATGTACATGCTGCATGTCTGGCGCGGAGAGGAGTTCACGCCCGTAGCCGACAGTATCACCATTTCCGAAATCCTGACGCGGTTCCCGTGGTCGGGATTGAAAGCCAACGATCCCCGGCTGGATATCTGGAATCGGACGTTCCTGGAAGCGGAGCAGGTGGTCGAGGCGGAGCGCGACAACGTGCACGTGGACGAGTTGGTGCGCGATCTGTTGCAGCACACCTTGCGGATGACCGTGTCGCGCGACGAGCGGGTGATTCGACTGGCGGAAAAGGTGCTGACCCTGAGCGATATTCTGGCGATCAAGCAGCGGATGATCGGCACCGGCCTGATCGGCGGCAAGGCGGTGGGCGTGTTGCTGGCGCGGGCCATCCTCAAGCGCAGCGACCCGCGCTGGAAGAGTCTGCTGGAAATCCACGATTCGTTCTTCATCGGCTCGGACGTGTTCTACACCTATCTGGTCCGCAACGGCTGCTGGTGGGTGCGGGAGAAGCAGAAGGATCCTGCGACCTTCCTGGACGGGGCGGAGACGGCCCGGCGGCGCATCCTGCGCGGCGATTTCTCGGATTACATCGTGCAGCAGTTCTCCGACATGCTGGATTATTTTGGCCAGTCGCCGATCATCGTGCGTTCCAGCAGCTTGCTGGAGGACAATTTCGGCAACGCTTTCGCCGGCAAGTACGACAGCGTGTTCTGCGTCAATCAGGGGCCGCGCGAGAAGCGGCTGGAAGATTTGCTATCGGCGGTGCGGACCATCTACGCCAGCACCATGAGCGAGCGGGCGCTGCAATACCGGGCGCGGCGCGGCATTCTGGATCGCGACGAACAGATGGGCCTGCTGGTGCAGCGGGTGTCCGGCTTCCGGCAGGGGCGGTTGTTCTATCCGCACATCGCCGGGGTGGGGCTGTCGTTCAATCCCTACGTCTGGAGTGAGCAGATTGATCCGACGATGGGCATGGTGCGGCTGGTGCTGGGACTTGGCACCCGGGCGGTGGATCGGTCCGATGACGATTACACCCGGGTGGTGTCGCTGAGCGATCCGGAACGGCGGCCCGAGAGCAATTTCGACAGCATGCGCCAGTACGCCCAGCGGCGCATTGACCTGCTGGATTTGGAAGATGGTCAACTGACGACCCGGCAATTCAGCGACGTCGTCAAGCAAAGCCCGGATCTGCCGTTGCAAATGGTGGCTTCGGTGGACGACGAACTGGAACAGCGGGCGCGGGAACGCGGGATGCACGATGTGTTTCCGTGGGTGCTGACCTTCGAGCAACTGCTGCGCGATACGCCGTTTGTGGCCGACATGCGCGACATGCTCAGGACCTTGCAAGAGGCTTACGACTATCCGGTGGATGTCGAGTTCACAGCCAATTTCATCGATAAAAAGCACTACAAGATTGACTTGTTGCAATGCCGGCCGTTCCAGGTGCGGGAAGCGGGCACCATCCCGAACCCGCCGACACGCATCGAACCGGAGAATCTGGTACTGGAAGCCCATGGCGCGGTGATCGGCCACAGTCGAATCGGAACCATCGAACGGGTGGTGTACGTGGTGCCCAG
>CALMNY010000445.1 GCA_937872125.1 uncultured Candidatus Competibacteraceae bacterium
GGCGTTGAACGCTTCGGCAAGATCGCCGACGCCGGGCGGAGTCATGTTCGCTTCGGTGTCTTTCTGTTCGTTGATCGTGACCGTCCCGGAGAATGCGACCAGAACGCCGAAGTTGAGATTCTGCTCGCGGAGAATCTCATCCAGCGCCTGCTGGTACAGCACGGCATGAGCGCGGGAGTGCGTCACGACCATGGCCTTGGCCTGACCGGCGATCTTTTGGGCGGTGTGGCGGGTGAAATGATCCACGATGATGTGCGCCTTGCGCCGGATGGCGAATTCATGCTGGTCAACGTATTGCAGCATCAGTCGCCGGGCCTTGAGCTTTTCGACTTCCTTTTCGCTGTCGGCCTTTTCGTTTTCGATCAACTCGAAATAGGTTTTGTACGTGGTGTAGTTTTCCAGCACGTCGAGAATGAAACCCTCGGCGATGGCCTGGCGCATGGAGTATTGGTGGAACGGGCGGAAGCCCTTTTTAATTTGCGGATCTGGCGTACCGAACAATTCCAGGGTTTTATCCTTGGGCGTGGCAGTGAAAGCGAAGAAAGACAGGTGGGGGAGCTTTTGCCGCGCTTTCTGAATTTTCTCCAGTTCTATTTCAATCGAATCATCCGCCAGATGGCTTTCGTCATCCCGGCCCAGCGCTTTGTTTAATTCCGCATCGCTGGTCAGCACCAACTTGAGGTCTTTAATGTTATCGCCGGTTTGGGAGCTGTGCGCTTCATCGACGACGACAGCAAACCGCTTGCCCGGTATTTTGGCCAGTTCACCGACAAAGCCGAATTTTTGCAGGGTAGTGATGATGATTTTGTCGCCGCGTTCCAGCGCTTTCACCAGTTGCCGGGTGTTGCGGTCGATTTTGGATACCGTACCCTTGATCTTCTCAAATTGCTTAATGGTGTCCTGCAATTGCCGGTCGAGAACACGGCGGTCGGTAATCACGATGATGCTGTCAAAGATGGGTTGGCCTTCCACGCCGCAGAGATTGGCGAGCTGGTGCGCCAGCCAGGCGATGCTGTTGGATTTACCGGAGCCGGCGCTGTGCTGGATCAGATAGTTGTGGCCGCTGCCGTGGGTTTTGGCGTGATTCAGCAGTTTGCGGACCGCCATGAGTTGATGAAAACGCGGGAAGATGAATTTTTCCTTGCCGGTTTTGGGGTCGCGCTCGGCGTGCAGATAGTTCTGGATCAAGAGCAGGAGGGAATCGGCGCTCCAAATGGCCGGCTGGGTTTCGCCGTCTTCGTCGGTGAAATCGGCCCACAGATAGCTGGAGGCGAAGTTGCCGGGAATGACCGGGTTCCAGGTATCGCGGTTAAAGGGCAAAAAGGCCGTGGCCGCGCCGACGATCTGGGTGCTCATGTAGGCCGCGTCGTCGTCCACGGCGAAATGCACCAGACAGCGTTTCCAGAACGGTTCGTTTTTATCGCGCCGCCGGTATTGGGCGATGGCGTGTTGCACGTTCTGGCTGGTGAAGTGGTTCTTCAGTTCCACCGACACGACGGGCAGGCCGTTGAGCAGCAGCACCACATCCACGGACTGGTCCGGCGTCCGGGTGGAGAAATGCACTTGCCGCATAACCGCAAAGCGGTTGCCTGCATAGCGGTCCTGATGTTCGGGATTGCCGCCCGCCGCCGGGCGGAAATAGGCCAGTTGCAGGTTGACGCCGCTGAACGATGCGCCGTTGCGGAGGACATCCAGGGTTCCGCGCTTCTGGATCAGGCCGGCGACGTGCCCGGCCAGCGCCTCACGGGGCGCATCGGGAAACTGCTTGCGCAGCTTGACGAGTTCCCTGGGTTGGGTGGTTTCGATGAAGTCCCACAACAGGCTGGCGTCCAGCAGGGTAGCGGCGTCGAAGTGTTCGGGATCGCGGGCGGCGTAGAGCGGGCTGGCGGTCAGCGCCGCAACGACTTGATCCTCAAAGCGGGCTTCGCTGAGCGCGTTGGATTTCGTCATGTGTTTTCCAGCGACAATTCTTGTAAGTTTTGATTGATCTTCTGCCAATCTTCCGGTTTTGCCAAGTTCAAGCTGTCCTCCCGACATTCCTGCGTGTTTAGGTTAAGCGCCTGCCATTCAGCGACTTGTCCGGCCAGATCGATTTCCAGAGAAATTTCCCAGTCGCCTGATGACCATTCCACTTGAACGCCACCTTCGGCAGTCAGATAAAGGTACGGCAAGGGTAAACTGGGACCATAAAATGTGTCGAATGCCGTGGCTAGGCAAGCGAGTTGCGTTTTATCCGGCGCATGCCCCTTCCCGTCCAGCCAACCCTCTTCAAGTTCGGCCAAGGCTTCGAGATCAGTCCGAACCATATTATGGCTACTTGGGCTTAGGTTTACGCTGCGGCTTGGGGAGTTTCTTGATGGCGGCTTCAAAATCCTGCTCCACCCGGCCAGGTTTGTTCACTTCCAAAGCACGGAATTTCTCAAATTCTGTCCTGGCCTTGGCTAATGCTGTTTCGTGGGAAACTTGTCCAGTGTGGATCAAAATATCCCGGTCACTTAATCGTAGAAAATCATCCAGCTTGGCAATCCAATCAGTCATAT
>CALMNY010000446.1 GCA_937872125.1 uncultured Candidatus Competibacteraceae bacterium
CGACTACTTTCATACAGAATCTGAATTCGGCATCGTGGTACACCACCTTGAGTCTGTGCGAGCGCCAGGCCAGAAAGTACAAGGCGAAGTTGACCATAGCCACCAGCATGAAAAAAATGGTGATCCACTCGAATACTGGATTCTGGAAATGGCCGATGCTGGCATCATGGGGGGCCAGCCCACCAAGCGAAATCACGGTAAAACTGTAGCAAATAGCATCGAAGGCGCTCATCCCCGCCAGCCAATACGCCAGAAAACACGCGGCATTCAGCCCGACGTAGATGAACCACAGATTCTTGGCGGTCTCGGTGATGCGGGGGGTGAGCTTTTCATCCTTCATCGGTCCCGGCGTCGAGGCCCGGTAAAGCTGCATGCCGCCGATGCCCAGCATCGGCAGCAGGGCGACCGCCAGCACGACGATCCCGATCCCGCCCAGGAAATGCAGTTGCGCCCGGTAGTACAAAATAGACTTGGGCACTCGCTCCAACCCGGGGAGCGCGGTCGCGCCGGTGGTGGTCAGGCCGGAAACGGTCTCGAACACCGCATCCACCAGCCGCATGTGCGGATTCTCGGACAGCATGAACGGCAAAGCGCCCAGCAGCGACGACAAGACCCAGAACGCCACTACCAGAATGAACCCGTCCCGGTTGCGCAAATCAATTTTGAACTGGTACACCGGCAGCCAACACAGCAGGCCCAGCCCCAGCGTTGCCGCCATCGTCTGCGCGAACGGCACGACCAGGGCGTAGCCGTCGTACCACCAGGCCATCGCCATTGGCGGCAACATGGTGGCGCTGAACAGCATCATCAGCACCCCGACCATGTATAACGCGGTCTTGACCGGTGAGCGCTTGATGCGCTGTGTGCCCGCCTTGCCAACCAGGGTCTGGCTATTGGAATGACGACGAGTGGTTATGGATTCCCTGGGCTTGGGCGGCCACGATGGCGCTGATTCGCCTATCAGCCGTTTACCGGATTCAGTCGTAGCAGGACTTTGCCCCGATAGTGCGGTTTCTCCGGCTCCATGGCGCGAATTTTGATCGTTCATCAAAGTTTTTCCGCAAGCAAACCCTTCCTTCAGGGCGGAAAGAAGTAGGTTGACCTGTTATTGGTTTATCATATGAACTCTTAAGGTCAGCCCGGTCGCCCGGCATTGTACAAGCGACAACGATTCTTTGAGAAACGGGAGAAACCAGTCGAATGATCCCCATGGCTGGCGACGCGCTGCTGGGTTTCAGTGATGCGACCGCCTGATCATGGCCTGGACTCACGCTCCGATGACCCCTGCCTCTGCTTTCGATACGCTCGATCAAGGAGAAATGTCATGCGCTTCACCAGTCCTGTCTTGCGCGATCAGCAACCGATTCCCGCCGACTATGCGTTCGGCGTTTTCGATCCCGACCAGCATGTGACTCTTGGCGCTAACCGCAACCCACCGTTGGAATGGAGCGACCTGCCCCCAGGCACACGGTCGCTGGTGTTGATCTGCTATGACCGGGATGTGCCGACCCACGCCGATGATGTCAACCAGGAAGGCCGGGTCGTACCCGCCGACCTGCCGCGCACCGATTTCTTTCACTGGATTCTGGTGGATTTGCCCCCGGCGCCGGCGCGCATCCTGGCGGGCGAATTCTCCGACGGCGTGACAGCCGGCGGCAAAGCGGGGCCGGACGGTCCGCGTGGCGCCCGTCAGGGGATTAACAATTACCGGGAATGGTTTGCTGGCGATCCCGCCATGGCCGGCGACTATTTTGGCTACGATGGTCCCTGCCCGCCGTGGAACGACAGCATTGTCCATCACTATACCTTCACCCTCTATGCGCTCGATGTAGCGCGTTGCCCGATCGAAGGTAAATTCACCGGAACTGAGGTATTGGCCGCGATTACCGACCATATTCTTGACCAGGCCAGCTTCACCTGCACCTATAGCCTGAACCCGGCTGTGCCGGCATGAACCTCAGGCCATGACTCTGATTCCCCCGGAGAGCGGTGATAACCATCGCTGGATGGCCCATCCCTCCAACTGGACCATCCGGCTGGTCGCGCGCCAGTTCCCCCCATTTGCCAGGAGTTCGCCATGAGTTCCGCCGACCCGATTAGCGGCGTTAACAACCGCCGGCTCAAACGCTGGTATCTGGTCATGTATCTGCGCGTCTTCGACGAGGACACCGGCGAATTGCTGGGGCACGTCGTAGATATCAACAAGCAGGGCATCCGCCTGGTCAGCGACAAACCCATACCGTCCAACCAGACCTTTCGTCTGTGGGTAGACGTTCCCAAGGAAAATGCGCCGCGCCAGCGCATTCATCTGGAAGCCGAGAGCCTGTGGAGTGGTCGGGATGTCAATCCGGATTTCTACGACACCGGCTTCCGGCTTCAGAACATCAGCACCCAGAGCCTGTTGCAACTGCAATTACTGATCGAAGAATTTAAATTCTAGCTTTGGCATTCGATATGCATCAATCCAGCTTGACGCCGTGGCGTTCGTTGGCTCAAACCCTGAAGTTTGCGCCGGAATTGAGACTCACGTTGGAGAGATGCCGTCATGTCATTTGCCATCGCCGCCGATCGCGCGCTGGTGTGGGATAACCAGCAGACCAAAATGGTGCGGAAAATCCGGGTTGAAGTAAGCCTGGTAGGCAATCGCGGCAGCGTGTACCGCGAAGCCGGACCGCTGTATGTGGAAACCGCGCAGGAAGTGTTTGAAGCGGTGCAATTGCTGCGGGCGCGGCTGATCAAGTCGCTGCTGTCCGGGATAAGCTGACAGCGGCGAGGATGCGACATGGCCAGCCGTCTCTCGCCGCCTTGTGCATACCCCGCCGTCGTCCCCATCGCCGCCGCCTGAATTCGCCAGGCGGCGTTTCACTTCCCCGTCTGTTTTCAGGCCAATCGCCCTACCGGGCCGAATTGACCCCGACCCCGAACACCTCGCGATAGCTGGCGTAGACCGCGCCGACCGTTACCGGCCCCAGGATCAGCAAACCCAGGCCGAATGGGATGATGGCCACAACCACCAGCACCAGATAGATCAGGCCAAACACCAATAGCGGCAACATGTTGGTCCAGCAGGCAGCGACGCTGTCCTGGGCAGCGGGCCAGGCGTTCTGCCCGCCCAGCATCACCAGCGGTACTCCATAAAACAGCGCCATGGTGATCAGCGCGAGGACCACCAGCAGAATCAACCCGGCGAGCAGACCGGCGCCGGCGAACAGCCCGCCCATGGCCTCGGGGGGAACGATGGCGCCTGTACTGTCCATCGCGGCTCCCATCATCAAGCCACCGCCCATGAACAGAACGACCACCAGCGCCATCAGCACATAGCCGCCCAGACTGATCGCCCCGAGCAGGACCAGCGGCCCCATCCGCTCCTGATCCTGGAAGCCCCGGAACAGGTGGGTGATTTCCAGCGATTCGCCCCGCACCTGCGTCGCCGCGCCATACAGCATCCCGCCCGCCAGCACCGGCGACACCAGCATGGAAGCCAAACTCCCAACGAAAGGAATGAGCGACAACACCACGCTGATCCCCAGATAAATCAGCATGATCACGATCCAGATTCCCGGCGCCTTGACAAATAATTGCCAGCCCTCGACGATCCAACCCCAACCGCGCCCCGCATCTACCCGTGTCATGGCCATACTTTTATCCTCACTGTTGGTCTTGCCTGCTTGATTAGCCAGCGTCCAGGGCGTCGGGATCAACGCCCAGCGCGCGCAACCGCTCGGCCAGCCGTTCGGCGCGTTGCCGCTCCACCTCGGCGCGTTGCCGCTCCATCTCGGCCCGTTGCCGCTCCATCTCGGCCCGTTGCTCCAGTTCCAGAAACGTTTCGAACCGCCGACCGTCGGGCCGATAGAGCACCAGATCGTGACTGTCCAGGCTGAAGCGCACGCGCAGGCGCGGACTGACCCATCCTTCCATATCTGGCACGTCTTCCAGATACTCGCCCCGGCGCACCCAGCCATCCAGGCTGCCGCGATCCGGATCGTAAACGTAGTACTCCTCCACGCCGTAGCGTTCGTAGAACCGGAACTTGCGGGTCATCTCGGCTATGGTATTGCCGGGCGAGAGCACTTCAAACACCACCTGCGGCGCGATACCCTCCTCCCGCCATTGCATATAGGAACCCCGGTCGCCAGGTGGGCGGCCAAACACCACCATCGCGTCGGGCGCGGCCCGCAATCGGTTATTGCCTTCGACCGGATACCAGAGCAGATCGCCGGCCACGAACACGTCGGGTCGGTCGGCGAACAGCGCGGCCAGGCCACCCTGAATCGTGACGATGTAGCGGAATTGCCGGGTGTTGTCGGCCATGGGCTGTCCGTCGCTGTCGGGGTAAATGATCTCGGAGGATGGCGTGGTAAGCGGCCTAACGGCCATACCCGCCCCCGGCGGCGGCACGGTGGGCGGCTTCACAGGGGTGGGGGCAACGGCAATCGCGGTCATGGCGACCTCCCATCAGCGATGTCTGCAATCGGTATTCAAGCGTACACGCAGCGCGGCTTGCTGTCATTCGGGACATAAAAAAACCCGCCGGCTTTCGCCAACGGGTTTTTTCGGAACTTCGGGCGGCGCTTAAACCGCCCTGCTTCATTACAGCGCCTCGAAGATGCCCGCCGCGCCCATGCCGGTGCCGATGCACATGGTCACCATGCCGTACTTGCCGCCGCGCCGCCGCATCCCGTGCAGCAGCGTGGCGATGCGGATCGCGCCGGTCGCGCCCAGCGGATGCCCCAGGGCAATCGCGCCGCCCAGCGGGTTGATCTTGGCCGGATTGAGGTCCAGGTCGCGGATCACCGCCAGACTTTGCGCGGCGAACGCTTCGTTCAACTCGAACCAGTCAATGTCATCCTTGGTCAAGCCCGCCAGTTTCAGCGCCTTCGGAATCGCGGCGATGGGGCCGATGCCCATGATCTGCGCCGGCACGCCGGCCACCGCGAAGCTGACAAAGCGGGCCAGCGGCTTCAGGTTCAACTGCTTGACCATCCGCTCGCTCATCAGCACCACCGCCCCGGCGCCGTCGCTCATCTGCGAGCTGTTGCCGGCGGTGACGCTGCCCCGCGCCGCGAACACCGGCCTGAGCTTAGCCAGCCCGGCCATGTTGCTATCAGGCCGTGGGCCTTCGTCGTTCTCCACCACCCGCTCGCGGATTTTCACCTGCATGGTCTTGCTGTCCGGCCGGCGGTCAAGCACCGTGTAGGGCAGGATTTCCTGCTTGAACTCGCCGCCGGTGATCGCGGCGACTGCGCGGCGATGACTTTCCACCGCGAAGGCATCCTGATCCTCGCGGGAAATCTTCCACTGTTCCGCGACCTTCTCCGCGGTCAGGCCCATGCCGTAGGCGATGCCGATATTCTCATCCCTGGCGAACACCTCGGGGTTGAGGGCGATCTTGTTGCCGCCCATCGGGATCATGGTCATGGTCTCGGTGCCGGCGCCGATCATCACGTCGGCGTCGCCCAGCCGGATGCGGTCGGCGGCCTGCGCCACCGCCTGCACCCCGGAGGCGCAGAACCGGTTGACGGTCACGCCCGACACGCTTTCCGGCAGCCCGGCCAGCAACACGCCGATGCGGGCCACGTTCATGCCCTGCTCGCCTTCCGGCATGGCGCAACCGACGATCACGTCATCAATCAGGTTCGGGTCCAGGCCCGGACACTGCGCCACCGCCCCACGCAGCACGTGGGCCAGCAGATCGTCCGGACGGGTGTTGCGGAACGCGCCACGCGCCTTGCCGACCGGCGTGCGCGCGGCGGCGACGATGTAGGCGTCCTGTACTTGCTTGCTCATGAATGCTTCTCCCGTCAATCAGTTACGCAGCGGCTTGCCGGTCTTGAGCATCTGCTCGATCCGGGCCTGGGTTTGTGGGGTCTTGGCCAGTTCGACGAAGGCCTTGCGCTCCAGCCCCAACAGCCATTCTTCGTCCACCATCGTGTTGGGATCCACATCGCCGCCGCACAGCGCGGTGGCGATCTTGACGCCCAGCAGGTAGTCATGGGCGGAGATGAAGCCGCCGTCCCGCATGTTGACCAGCGCCATCTGACAGGCGGCGATGCCGGTGCGGCCCGCCACCCGAATCTTGCGCGGCAGCGGCGGCCGATAGCCGGACTCGGCCAGCGCCCGCGCCTGGGCCTTGGCGACGTACAGCAATTCGTTGACGTTGAACACGATGATGTCGGACGCCTTCAGGTGACCGAGGTGCTTGGCCTCTTCGGCGCTGCGCGAGACCTTGGCCATCGCCATCGCCTCGAAGTAGCCGCGCAGGAACGGCAGCAAATCGCCGCCCTTGGCCTCGTTCATGGCGCGCAGCGCGAATTCCTTGCAGCCGCCGCCGGCGGGAATCAGACCGACGCCGACCTCGACCAGGCCGATGTAGCTTTCCAGCGCCGCGACCACCCGGTCGCTGTGCATCAGGAACTCACAGCCGCCGCCCAGCGCCAGCCCTTGCGCCGCCGCTACCACCGGAATCGCCGAATAACGCAGCGCAGCGGTGGTTTGCTGGAACTTGGCGACGCCCTTCTCAAACGTCTCGAAATCGCCGGCCATCACCACCGGAATCGCCTGAGCCAGATTGGCGCCGGCGCTGAACGGGGCTTCGGTCTGCCAGATCACCACGCCGATAAACTTCTGCTCGGCGATCTTGAGCGACTCCAGTACGCCGTCCAGCACGTCATCGCCGATCACGTGCATCCGGCTCTTGAAGCTGATCACGCCGATGCCGTCGCCGGTGGTCCACAGCCGCACGCCGCTGTTCTCCCAGACCGTCTCGCCGTAGCGATGCGGCGCTTCGCCCAGCACCAGTTCGGGATACGGCTGGCGCTGATAGACCGGCAGGGTCGAACGCGGCTTGTAGGCATCCTCGGACGCCGAGTAGGAGCCTTCCGGCCGATGCACGCCATCCACCTGCTTGACCCACGCCGGCAGCGGGGTCTTGGTCATCGCCTTGCCGGCAGCGATGTCTTCCTCGATCCACTCCGCGACCTGTCGCCAGCCGGCGGCCTGCCAGATCTCGAACGGCCCCATGCTCCAGCCGAAGCCCCAGCGAATGGCCAGGTCAATATCGCGGGCGGTATCGGCGATTTCGGCCAGCAGCACCGCCGCATAGTGGAACACGTCGCGCTGAATCGCCCACAGGAATTGGGCTTCTGGATGGTCGCTGGCGCGCAGCGCGGCAAATTTTTCAGCCGGGTTCTTGATCTTGAGGATCGCCTGCACCGCCGCATCCGGCTTGGCGCCGGCATCCTTGTAAGCGCCCGCGACCGGATCGAGCACCTGCTTGCCCTTGCTGGCGTAAATGCCGGCCTTGGTCTTCTGGCCCAGCGCGCCCTTGGCGATCAGCGCGTCCAGCCAGGCGGGCGCGACGAAGTATTGCCGCCACGGATCCTGCTTCAGCGCCAGCGCCGAACCCTTGATCACGTGGCCCAGGGTGTCCAGCCCGACCACGTCAGCGGTGCGGAAGGTGGCGCTCTTGGGCCGACCGATGGCCGGGCCGGTCAGCGCATCCACCAGGTCCAGCCCCAGCCCGAACGCCTGGGTGTGGTGCATGGTGGCGGCCATCGAGAACACGCCGATGCGGTTAGCGATGAAGTTGGGAGTGTCCTTGGCGCGGATCACGCCCTTGCCCAGCGTGCTGACCAGGAAGGTTTCCAGCAGGTCCAGAATGGCTGGATTGGTGGTCTGGCAGGGAATCACTTCCACCAGCGCCATGTAGCGCGGCGGGTTGAAGAAGTGGATGCCGCAGAACCGGGGGCGCACGTTTTCGGGCACCGACTCGGCCAGCATACTCAGCGGCAGGCCGGAGGTATTGGTGGCCAGAATCGCCCGGTCGTTGAGATAGGGCGTAATCTTCTTATACAGGTCGGCTTTCCAGTCTGGACGCTCGGCGATGGCCTCGATCAACAGATCGCAGCTCCGCAGTTCCTCCAGGTGCTGGTCGTAGTTGGCGGGTTGGATCAATTCGGCCCGTTCCTTGGTCGCAAACGGGGCCGGGCTGAGCTTGACCATGCTCGCAATGGCCTTGGTCACGATCCCGTTGGGATCACCTTCCTTGGCCGGTAGATCGAACAACACCACCGGCACGTCGGCGTTGGCCAGATGAGCGGCAATTTGCGCGCCCATCAC
>CALMNY010000447.1 GCA_937872125.1 uncultured Candidatus Competibacteraceae bacterium
CCTTCCGCCCGCCAATAAGGAGCACCGGGCCGGTCATCGGCGGTAGCAACATCCACTTCCCAGATCGGAGCATGGACCGCGAACAGGGCTTCAGCCTGCGCCGGGGTCGGTTCGGAAATGCCAAGCGCATCGCGGGGAATCGCCGCGCCATTGGCAACGACCGTCGGCGCAGCGGATGGTCCGTAGCGCCGCAACTCGCCCCGCACCGGAAGATCCGCCAAAGGCCGGGCGAACCGGGCGCGGACTTCCTCCTGATAACGGTAGATGCCGAAATCCACCGGCAGCATGGTCAGCGGATAGAGTCCCAGCACTTGGCTCACGGTATCGTAATCGTCTGGAACCCGCGCCCGTTCCCGAATCAGCGCCAGCCGTTCGGGATCACGCAAATCGGCGTTCCGCAACGTGACCGCGCACTGCGCCAGTGCGGCAGGAACCGTGTCGGCGGCTGCATGACGGCGATCCAACGCCATCCTGACCGGCTCCGGCAGCGACGCCCACTCCACCCGCCGGGCTTCCTGATCCAATGCGTTCAGCCGCGTCAGCCAGGCAACGGTTTGGGCCGGATTCAGGTTTTGGGTCCGAAAATCGGCCAGAAACCGATCTACCCGCAGGTATGGAAAACCGGCGATGCGCGCGGGCGCAGACGGCGTCGCACCGTATTCGGCCACTGCCGCGTCCAGTTCGTCATACAGCGCCAGACAGCGGGCAGCGGCGGGATCGCCGGGTGGGCGGGGCGGATTCAGAGCGCAACCAGCGAGTAATCCCGCCAGTACGATTCCGCTCAAACTGCGCAGCATGATGCCCATTCCGATCACGTCCCCCAACCGTTGGACCGTTCTCAGCAAAGACTGCCTGATGCACCGGTACGTTCCCTGCCTCATGGTTTCACGGCCCGGATTATGGCCCCGGCTATAATGGTGAATGACGACATCACCGACCACCAGGAACAACCATGCGCGTTTATCTGCTGTCCACGGCGGTCGCGCCGCTGGGTTCCGGACTGGGCGGCGGCGTGGAGCACATGGTTGTCACCGCCGCCCGCCAGCTTGACGCCCTCGGCTACCGCACCCCAGTGATCGCGCCCGCCGGTTCGGTAGCGGATGTACCGGAACTGCTCGCTTTGCCTGGCCGGCTAGCGCCCACCGCCGTGACCCCGGTTTACGACGCACCGTTACCGCTCGAAGCCGATGCCTTCCTGGTCGCAGCGCTGCGCTGGCTGGCGGAACGGGTTCACCCCGACGACGTCATCCTGAACTTTTCCTACGACTGGCTGCCGCTGTTCGCCAGCGATTTCCTGCCCTGCCCGCTCGGCTCGCTGATCAGCATGAGCGCACTGAACCGCTCGCTGGACCTGGAAATCCGCCGGATCGCTGCCCATCATCCGAGCCGGCTTGCCTTTTTGAGTACTGCCCAGGCCGCCAGTTTCAGCCTGACCGGTCCGGTTCGACTGATTCCGCCGGGACTGGACCTCCAGCGGTATCGCTATAACGCCCATCCCCGGCAATCGTTCTGCTGGCTGGGGCGGGTCGCGCCGGAAAAGGGGCTGGAGGATGCGTTCGCGTTCGCCGCCCACACCGCTCTGTCGGTGACGGTGTTCGGGGCGATGCAAGACCGCGCCTACTGGGCCGAACTGGAGCAACGCTACCCCGCCGCCCCAGTCCATTATGGCGGCTTTCTCCACCTGCCGGCGCTGGCCGAGGCCGTAGGAGAATTTTGCGCGCTGCTGATGACGCCGAAATGGGTGGAAGCCTTCGGGATCGCCGGCATTGAGGCGCTGGCCTGCGGTACGCCGGTCATCGCCTACCGGCGCGGTGGCGTCAGCGACTACGTGCGCGACGGCGAAACCGGCTGGCTGGTCGAGCCTGACGATCTCGCCGGCCTGATCGCGGCGGCGGAACGGATCGGGCAAATCCGCCGGGCCGACTGCCGGGCGCTGGTGGAACAACGCTACACGTTGGCTCACTATGGCGCGGCGCTGGCGGACTGGCTGCGCGCCCTGGCAACAGAATCTACCGAAGCAACAACCTGGCCTCTGAATCATTCATAACAGGGAGACCCACTCATGAGCGTCGCGTATTACATCGTGCTGGATAATGATGACCCCGGGTTTGATCCATTCGTCAATGGCAAGTCCCTGGCCAGGGAAATCAAGCGGCTTGACGCACTCTGCGAACAGCTCGGCATCAAAAAATTCGATGACTTTCTGACCATGTCCGAAGAAGATCTGTCGGACCTGCTCGGTGAAGACCTCGAACTGCCAGAGGGTGAGGGAGAACGATGGTTTTCCGCCGATGAAGGGATTGCTTTCATCGCTGCGCTCACTGCCCACCTCAACACCCATTCGACGGCTGTGAAAAATACAGAAGGCGTGTTAGAGGATCTGGCTGAATACGCTCAAGTCTTCGAGAAAGCGAAAGGCATCGGGGCAAAATGGCATCTCAACATGGACATTTAGCGCCCAACCCGTTCAGCACCCTCAAGCGCATTCGCCCACCGGCAGCACGATTTCGACCTGCAACCCGCCGCCCGGGCGATTCAGCGCGCGAATGCTTCCGCCATGCGCCTCAATGGCCCGGCGGGCGATAGCCAGCCCCAGGCCAAAACCGGCGGTTTTTGCACCCGATCCACTGCGGAAAAACGGCTCGAAAACGGCTTCCAGGTCGCTTTCGGGCACGCCAGGACCTCGATCATCTACGGTCACGATCAGGCGGTCAGGCGCGGCCCGCCGTTCGACCCGCACTTCAACCGCTGTACCTTCGCCGGTGTATTTCACCGCGTTGCGGATCACGTTCTCGAAGGCGCGGTGTAGCAACTCGGCGCGGACCTTGACGAGGGCCTCGCCCGCACCGGAAAACTCGACCTGCCGTCCGTGCGCCTCCGCTTCAAAGCGTGCGTCGTCGGCAATGCTCGCCACCAGTTCCACCAAATCCACCTCCTCGTCCACTGCGCCGCTCATGCCGGCTTCCAGCCGGGACAGGGTCAGCAGTTCCCCAACCAGTTCGTCGAGTCGCCCCGATTCGCGCTCGATCCGATCCAGCGAGGCGTCCAGCTTCTCCGGTTGTTGCCGGGCCAGACCAATCGCGG
>CALMNY010000448.1 GCA_937872125.1 uncultured Candidatus Competibacteraceae bacterium
CGCATCGAGGCGGTGACCGGGGAACGGGCGCTGGATTACGTGGCCGCGTTGCAGGATCGCGCCCGGCAGGCGGCGCAACTGGTCAAGGGCGACCGTGACAACTTCCCCGACAAGGTCCGGCAACTGGTCGAACGCGCCCGGCAACTGGAAAAGGAAGTCGAGCAGCTCAAGGGTCGGCTGGCCAGCGGGCAGGGCGCCGATCTGCTGAGCCAGACGGTCGAGGTGGGCGGCATCAAGGTGCTGGCCGCCCGGCTGGACGGGGTGGACGCCAAGACCCTGCGCGAGGCGGTGGACCGGTACAAGGATCAGCTCAAGGCGGCGGCGGTGGTGCTGGCCACGGTCGAGGATGGCAAGGTGCGGCTGGTGGCCGGCGTGACCCCCACGGAAACCCGGCGGCTCAAGGCCGGCGAACTGGTCAACATGGTCGCGCAACAGGTCGGCGGCAAGGGCGGCGGGCGCGCGGACATGGCCCAGGCCGGCGGCACCGATCCTGCGAAACTGGATACGGCGCTGCGCTCCGTGCCGGACTGGGTGCGCGGCCAACTGGCCTGAACCTGGGTGGATCGTGCGGGAATCGCTTGGAGATTTCCCGCCTTTCGCTATAATCGCCGCCTTTATGACCCGTCCGGGCTTTCCAGGTCGGGAATGCGTTTAGCCTTTGTTTTAGTAGGGAAACCATGGCGCTTATCGTACAGAAATACGGCGGTACCTCGGTGGGCAACCTCGAGCGTATCGAGAACGTCGCGGAAAAAGTGATCGGCTGGCGCGGACGCGGCCATCAGGTGGTGGTCGTGGTGTCGGCCATGAGCGGCGAAACCGACCGGTTAATCGGCCTGGCCAAGGGCATTACTCCCCGCCCCAATCCGCGCGAACTGGACGTGCTGCTGGCCACCGGCGAACAGGTGACGATTGCGCTGCTGTGCATCGCGCTGGAAAAGCGCGGCTGTCCGGCCCGCTCCTACACCGGCAGTCAGGTTCCCATCCTCACCGATAACGCCTTCAACAAGGCCCGCATCGAGGATGTGGAAAGCGCCGCCATGCGCGCCGATCTGGACGCGGGGCGGGTGGTGGTGGTGGCCGGGTTCCAGGGCGTGGACGAGGAGGGCAACATTACTACGCTGGGCCGGGGTGGTTCCGACACCACCGGCGTGGCGCTGGCCGCCGCGCTCAAGGCGGACGAATGCCAGATTTACACCGACGTGGACGGGGTGTACACCACCGATCCGCGCGTGGTCCCGGAAGCCCGCCGTTTGAACCGTATCACCTTCGAGGAAATGCTGGAAATGGCCAGCCTCGGCTCCAAGGTGCTGCAAATCCGCTCGGTGGAATTCGCCGGCAAACACAATGTCCCACTCCGTGTGCTCTCCACCTTCCAGGAAGGGCCGGGCACGTTGATTACCTTTGAGGAAGCGTTCGAGGCGGAACCGATGGAGAAAGTGCTGATTTCCGGCATTGCGTTCAATCGTGACGAGGCCAAGCTGACCGTATCGGGCGTTCCCGACCGGCCCGGCATCGCCTTCAGCATTCTGGGGCCGGTATCCGACGCCAATATCGAAGTGGATATGATCATCCAGAATATCGGACGTGACGGCACCACCGACTTTACTTTCACGGTGCACCGCAACGACTACGAGCGCACGCTGGAAATCCTGCAGCAGCACGCTGCGCAACTTGGCGCCCGCGAAGTTTCTGGCGACGCCAAGATCGCCAAGCTGTCCCTGGTTGGCATCGGTATGCGGTCTCACGCCGGCGTCGCCAGCAAAATGTTCCAGGCGCTGGCGAAGGAAGGGATCAATATTCGCATGATTTCCACCTCCGAGATCAAGATTTCGGTGGTGGTGGACGAGAAGTACCTGGAACTGGGGGTTCGCGCCCTCCACGAAGCCTTCGAACTGGACAAGACCGCCTGAACCCCGACCGCGCTTCGGCGCGGGCCAGAGGGTAGAGGCGAGCGCGAGCACACAAAAAAATCTGCTGGCGGCAATGGACCGTTTGCAGATGCGGACTGTCAAAAGCCGCAAGATGACCTGATGCTGTTCATGGAAAACAAGGAGTAGCTTGATATGTTGATTCTGACGCGCAGAGTTGGGGAAACGCTGATGATCGGTGACGAAGTGACGGTGACCGTGCTTGGCGTGAAAGGTAATCAGGTCCGCATTGGCGTCAATGCGCCCAAGGATATTGCGGTGCACCGCGAAGAAATCTACGAACGGATCAAACGTGAGCAGGATGGCGCTGCGCAGCCGCCCACCAGCCACGAGGGCTAAATGGGTTAAATCCAGGGCTTTACGCCAGCGATTGTAAAAGGTATTCTTATTTATTCTTGATGCCCGCACGGTGGGCATCATCCCGGAGAGATGGCCGAGCGGCTGAAGGCGCTCCCCTGCTAAGGGAGTATGGGGACATAAAACTCCATCGAGGGTTCGAATCCCTCTCTCTCCGCCAAGTTTCTGCGAGTCGTGCGGAAATTGACAAGGTTTCACTGAGTCCGCATAATCCGCCTCCCCGTTTAACGCGCCCGTAGCTCAGTTGGATAGAGTACTTGGCTACGAACCAAGGGGTCGGGAGTTCGAATCTCTCCGGGCGCGCCAGCCGAAACAACGAAAGGATCAGACCACAAGTCTGATCCTTTTTGTTTGGCGCCTGCGTCAACTCACGCACACGATTCAGCCGGGAACCATTGGCCTATCCAAACATCAGGAAGGAGAGATCTTCATTCGCTCCCGATTACCCTGGAAGCCGCCATGCCCGAATCCCAGCACCCCAATCGCCTGATCCACGAAACCAGCCCCTACCTGCGCCAGCACGCCTACAATCCGGTGGATTGGCATCCCTGGGGCGAGGAGGCGCTGGAACTCGCTCGCCGCTCCGGTAAGCCGATCCTGCTGTCCATCGGCTACTCGGCTTGCCACTGGTGCCATGTCATGGCCCACGAATCCTTCGAGGATGAAGCTACCGCCCAAGTGATGAACGAATTATTCGTCAACATCAAGGTGGACCGGGAGGAGCGGCCTGACCTCGACAAGATTTACCAGACCGCCTTTCAAATCCTGCACCGGCGGGCCGGCGGCTGGCCATTGACCATGTTTCTGACTCACGATGACCGGGTCCCCTTCGTGGGTGGCACCTATTTTCCCAAAACGCCCCGCTATGGTATGCCGGCGTTCACCGATCTCCTGCGCCAGGTCAGCAGCCATTACCGCCAGCACCTGCGGGAATTGCGCGAGCAGAACCAGGCGCTGCTGGATGCGCTGCGCGCCGACATGACCCAGCCGACCGCGCCGGGGACCGCCGTCCTGACCGCTGCCCCGCTCCAGGCTGGCCGCGACCAGCTCGTGGCCAGCCTCGATCCCGTTCATGGCGGTTTTGGCGGCGCTCCCAAATTTCCCCATCCTTTCAGCCTGGAACGGCTGCTGCGCCACTGGGTCGCCAGTACCCAGAGCAGCCAGCCGGATCCATCAGCGGAAACCGCCCTGCGGCTCACCTTGCGGCAAATGGCGCGGGGCGGCATTTACGACCATCTGGGCGGCGGGTTTTACCGCTATGCGGTGGATGCTGAATGGAGCATTCCGCACTTTGAGAAAATGCTCTACGACAACGGCCCGCTGCTGGCGCTGTACAGCCAGATCTGGCAGGCGACCGCCGATCCGCTGTTTCGCACGGTCGCCGAGGAGACAGGCGAGTGGGTGATGCGGGAAATGCAGGCGCCCGAGGGCGGCTATTACGCCACGCTGGATGCCGATTCCGAAGGCGCGGAGGGCCGGTTCTATCTGTGGACGCCCGATCAGGTTCAGGGATTGCTGAGCACCGAGGAATATTTAGCCTTTGCCGTCTGTTATGGCCTGGAACAGCCGCCCAATTTCGAGAACCACACCTGGCATCTGCGAATCCACGCCGAACCCGCCGAACTGGCGGGCCGACTGGCGATGGAACCTGCGCAGGTCACTGCCTGGCTGAGCAGCGCCCGGCGCACGCTGTTCGAGGCCCGGTCGCAGCGAATCTGGCCTGGCCGGGACGAAAAGATTCTCACCGCCTGGAACGGCTTGATGATCAAGGGTATGGCGGCTGCTGGCCGGCATCTGGGCCGGACGGATTTCGTCGCCTCGGCGGAACGCGCCCTGGATTTTATTCGTACCCATTTATGGCGGGACGACCGTCTACTGGCGGTCTGCAAGGAGGGCCAGGCGCGGCTGAACGCTTATCTGGACGATTATGCCTTCCTGATTGCCGGCATTCTGGAACTGCTGCAATGCCGCTGGCGCGACGGCGACCTGGATTTTGCTCTGACCTTGGCCGACGTACTCCTCGACCAGTTCGAGGATCGGGAAGCGGGTGGTTTTTTCTTCACCGCCCACGATCACGAACCGCTGATCCAGCGGCCCAAGCCAGCGCATGACGACGCCCTGCCGGCTGGCAACGGCATCGCCGCACAAGCACTGTTGCGACTGGGCCATCTCACGGGTCGGACTGCCTATCTTGATGCGGCGGAACGGACGCTACACTGGGCCTGGCCGATGCTCCAGCGGGCGCCAAGTGCTTGCAATGCTTTGTTGACGGCGTTGGAGGAGTATCTGGAGCCGCCCCAGATCATCCTGTTGCGTGGCGATGGCGAGGCGCTGGAAGCGTGGCGGAGGCGGTGCGCCCAACCGTGCGCGCCACAGCGGCTGACGCTGGCGCTTCCCGCTCACGCTGCGCCGCCGCCAGGATTGCTGATCGGGCGGCGGGCGGACGCCGCCCCGGTAACCGCTTATCTTTGCCGTGGGTTACAATGCCTGCCGCCGATGACGACGCTGGCGGAATTGGAACCCGAACTGGCCCGAACCGAAGCGATGACGCCCTGAAACTGCGGCGGGTTAATTCCACGGGGCGGCCTGATAGTCTGCCTGCGAATTTTTCATTCACTTCCCGCGTAAGCTACCATAATTAGGTTGTCGCCATGGTTCGCGAACGTATCCACTCATTCCCATACCCTGGAGAGGGCACGCCATTATGACCGTTCATCTGTATTTCTCGTTGATTCCTGAAGCATTAATTGCCTCCATGCTCCCGCCGGAACAGTTTGGGCAATACTACTCTACCGGGCACAAGTACAAGTCCAAGGGGCAATCGATCTTTTTTGAAGTTGATCCGGCGTTCCGCCACGATTTTTTTGAGATCGAGGAGGGCGTCAAACGCTGTGTGCCGCATCCCGATGGCGCGCCCAAAAATTCGGTCTACATCGCAATCTATCGGGTATTGGAACATATTCCCGTCAGCGCGCTGGGCAAGCTCTATTTGAGTACAGCGTATGGCCATACCCTGGGGTTGGAACGGGGTAAGATCACGCCAAGGGAAGCGCCAGGGCTGCACATGTACCAGGATCTGGCGCCAGTGAACAGCCTGGTCGTCAGCACTCAGGATCCTGTTGCTTACTATCAGGGGGTTACCAGCCAGCCCGCCAAATTCATTCGGTTCCCTGGTCTGTGCTTCGTTGAATTGGGTCTGGGCGCGCTGGCGACTGATCCCGAGAACGGGCCGGTGGGCGATTTACCCTATTCGTTCATGCACCATCTGCGCGAGGCGCTGTTGGAACTGGAGCCGCAGAGCAAGCAGAGCAAGCTGGTGCATCGGGTGCATTCGCTGGAATTCCCATACCGGATGATCAAGAGCGGTTTCTATATGGGCAACGGCCCCGATCTGGCGTTCTATCCGATGCCTTCGCATGAAGCGTTGCGGCGGGAGCACAACCAGTGGTGGCGTTCGGCCAATCTTTGAGCGGGTAACGCCGGCTGGGCCCTCTTTATTAGGAGGGACGCGGGGATATGGCCGGCGCGTATCCCCGCGCGTTCGATGCGATGCCCAACAGCAGCCCCGGCAACCGAACTGCGCTCTGGGACCGTTCGGAAGGCGAGGCGGTCAATTCGGGGTTGACGTGGTGTTTTAGTCGCGGGTGCTGGTGTCAGACTCAGCATTGATGGTAAGGGGCGGCCCGGCGATGTAAGCCATCGTAATTGCGCCCGGACCAATATTAATACCAGCCGTCGTGCTCATGACCGATAGCAACACTTCGATCCCACGACTGTTGGCGTATTGCTCGAAATCCACGAATGCGCGCTTGCGGCGGATGAGTTCGGGATCGCCGGCATAGCTGGCGTTAATGATCCGGGTCGCCAATCCCTGATCAATGGCGTTTCGGACCATCTCGAACATATTAATCAGCGCCCGGTCAAACCCCCGCTCCTTGCCCATGACATGAGTTTCACCCTGATGAAAGCGGAGAATCGGTTTGATGTCGAGCAGGGTGCCAAAGTGATAACCGAGCAGCCCAATGGATTTCTCACCCTTCTTGCTGGCCCGGTAACGAAGATAGAACAGATCTTCAGGGACCACATAGCCGTGGACCTGCTGGCTGAGTTGTTCGACCGCGTTGCGCAGGGCGCCAAAGGACAAGTTCTGCTCTTCCAGCAAGCGGACCGCTTCATGGACCAGCACGCCCTCGCCGGTGAACATATTTTTGCTGTCCAGGACGTTGAGGTAGAACGAGCCGGATAAACCCGCTTTCTGCCGCCGTTCCCGATACTGCTTGAGGATGGCAAAGGAGGCCTCGGTGGCGTTGGCGAAGATCGCGCTACGGTTCTGAGTGATGGTGATGACCAGAACCCGGTCGTACTTGAGCACCAGTTCATCCAGGAACATCGCTCGGATCTGCTCGGCTGAAAAGGGTGCGGTTTCGGCATCCAGCGTTTTTTCGGCCAGATACTTGCGGTAGAACGCCTGGGTCGCTTCCGGATCGCGGACATCCTTGAAGATATCGTAACCGAAATGCAAGTTGATCGGCATGATATGGATGCCGTGGCTCTGAATGTAGGACTGCGGCAGATCGCAGGCCGAATCAATGACGATACCGGTTCGCACGGTCTTTTCCTCTGGTTCCGCATTCATTTTCTTATCGCCAACTCCCCGGATAATGCGGGGAGTTCGGCAACGAATTCACGCCTGGACAGGCCAAGTGACCCAATTAGGCAGCAATGTATTGTGGAAACTAGGAAGAATTATAGCAATCTTTGCGTTTTTTCACTCAAGTCCATCAAAAGTTTTAAAACTTTTTTGTGATAGTTTTATTTCGGGGCGCCCGCCGGAGTCACGGGTTTTCGCTCTGCCGCCGGGCATGGCGCCGCCAGCGCCACAGGAATAGCACCGGCCCGGACAGGCCGTAGATCAGAAAGCCGAAAAACAGCACCTTGGGCGGGTCTATGGAAGTGAATACGAAGATCAGCACGACGATCAACACCGCCACGAAGGGAACCGGCCCGCGCAGGTCAAGCTGCTTGAAACTGAAATACAGAATATTGCTGAACATCAGCGCGCCTGCGCCAATGGTGACGATCAGCGCCGGCCAGAGCATCTGCAGGCCGGTCAGCCCCAGATCGGTGCTGAACCAGACCAGCCCCGTTACGATGGCGGCAGCCGAGGGGCTGGGCAGGCCGATGAAATAACGCTTGTCGGTGCTGCCAATCTGGACATTGAAGCGGGCCAGCCGCAGCGCCGCCATCACGGTATAGAAGAATGCCGCCAGCCAGCCCAGCTTGGCCAGAAACGGTCCCATACCAACCATGGAGCCCAAGGCCCATTCGTACATGACGAGCGCCGGAGCCAGCCCGAACGACACCAGATCGGCCATACTGTCGTACTGGGCGCCAAACTCGCTTTCGGTGTGGGTCAGGCGAGCGACTCGACCGTCCAGTCCATCCAGCACCATGGCGATGAACACCGCAACGGCGGCCGGTTCAAAGCGGCCATGCAGCGCGGCGATGATAGCGTAGAAGCCGCAGAACAGCGCCGCCGTGGTGAACAAGTTGGGTAACAGGTAAACACCGCGCGAGCGGCGGACTTCAGGAGTGCTTTGCGTCATCGGGTTCGCCATTCACGCGGAATGCGGGGCGTACATGTCGAACTACGCCCCGCGTAGGTTGCCTGCGCCTCAATTCTTGCTGGTGTCCACCAGCCGGCTGGCCTTGATCCACGGCATCATGCCGCGCAGTTTCTCGCCGACCTGCTCGACCGGATGTTCGCGGCTGAGGCGGCGGTTGGCCCGCAGCACCGGCGCGCCGGCCTGATTTTCCAGGATGAATTCGCGGGCGAACTGACCGGTCTGGATTTCCTTGAGAATCTTGCGCATCTCGGCCTTGGTCTGCTCGGTGACGATACGCGGGCCGCGCGTAAAATCGCCATACTCGGCGGTGTTGGAAATCGAGTAGCGCATGTTGGCGATGCCGCCTTCGTAGATCAGATCCACGATCAGCTTCACTTCGTGCAAGCACTCGAAATAGGCCATTTCCGGCGCATAACCGGCTTCCACCAGGGTCTCGAACCCGGCCTGAATCAGCGCGGTCAGTCCGCCGCACAGCACCACCTGCTCGCCGAACAGATCGGTCTCGCACTCGTCGCGGAAGGTCGTCTCGATGACGCCGGCGCGGCCAGCGCCGTTCGCCGAGGCGTAGGACAGCGCGATCTCGCGCGCCTGGCCGGAAGCGTTCTGCGCCACCGCGATCAGGCAGGGTACGCCGCCGCCCTGAGTATAGGTCGAACGCACCAGATGACCGGGACCCTTGGGCGCGACCATGATCACATCCAGGTCCTCGCGCGGCACGATCTGCTCGAAGTGGATGTTGAACCCGTGGGCAAAGGCCAGCGCCGCGCCCTGCTTGAGATTCGGGGCGATCTCCTCCCGGTAGACCTTGGCCTGGAGCTCGTCGGGCACCAGGATCATCACCACGTCGGCGCCTACTACAGCTTCGGCCGCTGACTTGACGGTGAAACCAGCGGTGCGCGCCTTGGTCTCCTGAGCCGACCCCGCCCGCTCGCCGACCACCACGTTGACGCCGGAATCCTTCAGGTTGTTGGCATGGGCGTGGCCTTGCGAGCCGTAGCCGATGATGGCGACGGTCTTGCTCTTGATCAGGGACAGGTCGGCGTCTTTGTCGTAATAGAGTTTCATGGATTGATTTCCTGAACAGGATTAAAAACAGGCCATCCCCAACGGAAACCCGCAATGGGGACAGCGAGGATTCACAACGGGAGGTCAGGCGTGCAGCGCCTTCTGGCCACGAGCGATGCCCGTGGCGCCGGAGCGCACCACTTCCAGGATCGCGTCCTTGTCAATGGCGCGCAGGAAGTTGTCCAGTTTACCACCGCTGCCGGTCAACTCGATGGTATAGGTCGCATCGGTGACGTCGAGTACATGCCCGCCGAAAATATCGGCCAGCCGTTTCATCTCGGCCCGCTGCTCGCCGTTGGCCTTGGTCTTGATCAGCATCAACTCGCGCTCGATGGCGTCGGTTTCGCTCAGATCAATGAGCTTGACCACATCAATCAGCTTGTTGAGCTGCTTGACGATCTGCTCGACGATCTGTTCGTTGCCACGGGTGACCAGGGTGAGCCGCGACAGCGTCGGGTCATCCGTTGGAGCCACCGTCAGACTTTCGATATTGTAGCCGCGCGCTGAGAACAGATTAGCCACCCGCGACAAGGCGCCGGCCTCGTTTTCCATCAGGATCGAAATCAAGTGACGATTGTTGTTGTTCACAGCAGCACCATCCCTTCGTCGTGAGTGGAAACCATTTCGTCGCGCTCGGCGAGCAGCATTTCGTTCTGGCCACCGCCGGAGGGAATCATCGGGAAGACGTTCTCGCCGGCATCGGTGAGGAAGTCAAGGAATACGGTGCGATCCTTCAGCGCAAACGCTTCGCGCAGCGCGCCCTCTACATCGCCCGGCTTCTCGATCCGCATCCCGACATGACCATACGCTTCGGCCAGCTTCACGAAATCCGGCAGGGCTTCGAAATAGGTCATGCAGTAGCGTTTCTGGTAGAAGAATTCCTGCCACTGCCGCACCATACCGAGATAGCCGTTGTTCAGGTTCACGATTTTGACCGGCGTTTGGTACTGCTTCATGGTCGCCAGTTCCTGCGCCATCATCTGGATGCTGCCGTCGCCGGTGACGCAGGCCACGTCCTGATCGGGAAAGGCGAACTTGGCGCCCATCGCCGCCGGGAGGCCAAAGCCCATGGTGCCCAGCCCGCCGGAATTGATCCACTGGCGCGGCCGGTCGAAGTGATAGTACTGGGCCGCCCACATCTGGTGCTGACCGACATCGGAGGTGATGATGGCCTGGCCTTCGGTGACCTGGTACAGCTTTTCGATCACGAACTGGGGCTTGATCACTTCGTCGCTGCGGCGATAGCTCAAGGATTTCATGGCCCGCCATTCGTCAATCTGCCGCCACCACCGCGCCAGCGCCTCGGTGTCGGATTTGAGCTTCTCGTCGCGGATCACGTTGATCATCGCCCGCAGCAC
>CALMNY010000449.1 GCA_937872125.1 uncultured Candidatus Competibacteraceae bacterium
CTGCTGGGCTGCGGGGTGATTTTGCTGACGACCCGACCGCTGGAACTGGCGCTGCTGACCACCGCAGCGCTGCTGGGCATCGCAATGGGGCGATGCTGGGGTGAGTGGTCGCGGGTCCTGCGCCTGCTGTGGCCGACCCTGCTGCTGTTCGCGGTGATCGTCGGGTTCAGCGCCGGGGTTGAGGAAGCCGCCGGTGCGGTGCTGCGGCTGCTGGCCCTGGTCACCGCCAGCGTGCTGTTTTTCGCGCTCACCCCGCCGGAGGAACTGGGCGAATCGCTGCTGGCCAGCGGGTTGTCGCCCCAGGCGGTGTTCCTGCTGGAAGGAACCCTCCGGTTCGCGCCGACGATGGCGACCCTGGCGCGCGAGGTGCGCGAGGCGCAGGAGAGTCGCGGCATCCGGCTGGACGGGCTTTATCTGCTGCGCAACGGCTTCGCCCTGCTGGGGCCACTGCTGGCCAGCGTGATGCGCTTCGCCGATGATCTGGCCGAGGCGCTGGAAGCGCGCGGCTTCGGCGGGCCGGTTCGCACGCCGCTGGTCGAATACCGGTTCCGCCGCCGGGATTGGGCGCTGGTGCTGGCCATGTTGGCGGCTACAGCAGGGTGGGTGCTCGTTGCCAGCTAATCCCGGTCAGGTGGAACCTCAATCCTTTCCCGTCATTCCCTGGAGCCTGCTTGTATGAAAACCGTTTTCGCTCTCCGTAACATTGCGTTTGAAGACCTCGGTGGATTCGCGCCGGTGCTGGCCGAGCGGGGTTATGCCATCCGCTATGGCGAGGCGGGCTACGATGATCTGACGCAGATGGACCCGCTGGCCGACGATCTGCTGGTGGTGCTGGGCGGTCCCATCGGCGTCTACGAAGACGAGGCGTATCCCTTTATCCGTGATGAGTTGGCCATATTGCGGGCGCGACTGGACGCGGGCCGGGCGGTGCTGGGCATTTGTCTGGGCTGCCAGATGCTGGCGCGGGCGCTGGGGGGCGCGGTCTATCCGGGCGGGCGCAAGGAGATCGGCTGGGGACCGCTGACGCTGACCGAAGCGGGTCATGCCAGCCCGCTGGCGGCGCTGGCCGACGGGACACCGGTGTTGCACTGGCACGGTGATACCTTCGATTTGCCAGCCGGCGCTACGCTGCTGGCCTCGACCGAGGTCTATCCCCATCAGGCGTTCGCCTGGGGACCCCGCGCCCTGGGCTTGCAGTTCCATCTGGAAACCACCGCGCGGGGTCTGGAACGCTGGTTCATCGGCCATGCCGGCGAAATCGCCCACACTTCCGGCCTGAACGTGCCGGCGCTGCGGGCCGCGACCGCCCGTCACGCCGCCGCCGCCGAGGAACGGGGCCGGCGCTGCCTGAGCGCCTGGCTGGATCAGGCGGGGCTGTGAGTAACGTTTTCATCCTGCCGGTGCGGGCGCTTATTGCCATTGAATTTCAGGGGGTAAAATGGCTCGCCTGACCTACCGCGAGAACTTCCCATGCACGACCTGCCTCGCCAGAAACTCCG
>CALMNY010000450.1 GCA_937872125.1 uncultured Candidatus Competibacteraceae bacterium
ACACGGCGGCGCCGTGTCCCTACAGAGGTCGGCCTGGTAAGGTCTTTTACGGAAATCGCCTTAGGTGTCTGCTCGCTTTGATTCTGGAGTGAATACTCATGTCATTTTCCGACTTTAACGCTCCCATCGTCGCTACCCCCGCCGAACCGGCATCGCTCTCCGACATGGTTGATCTGCTGGCAAAAACCGGCAGCCTGCTGCTCCAGCATGGCGCCGATGCTGGCCGCGTGGAAGCCAGCCTGCGGCAAATGGAAGCGGGCTTGGGCATCGAGCGGATCGATGCGGTGGTGATGTCGAAAACCATCCTGCTCACCGCCACCCGCCAGGACGCCCACCATACCCGGGTAGTGCGGGCGCCCATCGTCGGCGTCAACATGAACAGCCTGAACGAGGTGGAGCAGTTGCTGGGATTGTTCCAGCAGGGGCGGGTGACTCCCGGACAACTGGCGGTCGTCCTGGAACGGATCGCCGCCCTGCCCCATCACTACTCGCGGGGCGTGACCGTGGTGGCGGTGGGGTTAGCGTGCGCGGCGTTTTGCCGGTTGTTCGGCGGTGACTGGGCGGCGCTGGCGATCACCGGCGTGGCTGCCGCGATGGCCGCCTGGGTGCGGATGTGGCTTAATCAGCGGCGGGTCAATTATTTCCTGGTGGTGCTGATCACCGCGCTGGTGGCCAGCGGGCTGGCGGGCAGCGCGCTCTGGCTCAGCCAGACCCCGCAAAGCGCCCTGACGGCGGCGGTGCTGCTGCTGGTGCCGGGCGTACCGTTGATCAACGCCAGCGTTGATATCCTGCGCGGGTATATTTCCGCCGGCTTGGCCCGAGCCACGACCAGCCTGGTGGTGTTCCTCGGGATCGCGCTCGGTCTGGGCATTGTGATCCGATTGCTCCAGGTCCAGTTATGAGCGGCGTCGAACTGGCGGTGTTGCTGATCCAGAAAGGGGGCTGGGCGGCCGTGGCCACCGTGGGGTTCTCGGTGTTATTCAACGTGCCGAAGTACGCCCTGCCCTACTGCGCGCTGATCGGCGCGTTAAGCTACGCGCTGCGCACCGCCTTGATGAGCGGCGGCATGGGGATGGTCTTGGCCACCCTGGGCGCGGCGCTGCTGATCGGCGTGCTGGCTACGATCCTGGCCCAGCGCTTCGCGGTGAGCGGTACGCTGTTTGCCGTCGGCCCGGCGATTCCGCTGGTGCCCGGCAGTTACGCCTACAAGGCGGTGATGGGCATGGTGATGGCGGCCAATGCGCCCGAACTGGAACCCCATGGCGAACTGTTGCTAACGGCGCTGGATAACGGTCTTAAAGCCACGCTGACCATCCTGTTCCTGAGTCTCGGAATCGCGCTGCCGGGCCTGGTGTGGACCGCGTTCCGGCGCGGGGATTGACGGTTGTTGGAACCGGGCGAGGCGCTCGACCTGTTTTTAGGTAGATCATCTCTCAACTCATCAGCCAGGCGCGCGCCAGTTCCAGGTCAGTTTCAGCAAAAAACTGGGTTTCGGCTTGCCGGTAATCGGCGAAGAGAAACACCTGCATTTCGTCTTGCCAGCGGGGATCGCCCACGACTGCGATTCTTTCGATATCCTGGTCGTGCCTGAAGAAAAAGCTGACATCGCCCCACTGATCGCTGGATTCCCAACCTGTGAAATCCTTCAGATAGAGAAATATCCTGACCTTGCCCGATGCAAAAGCCTTGCTCTCGACTTGGGCCAGATAAGTCTGAAACTCGTCCCAGGTCAACAGTCCACTCAAGGTGATCTGATAAACCTGGTCCGCGATTGGATGCGACGATAGAGTCATACCGGTTCCTTATTTCAGCACTGCCGTTAAAAAACAGGCCGCGCGGTTTGCCGGAAGCGCTCCGCGCGGCCTGGAAGTCAATGGAATGCACGGGATCGCTTAATAGCGGTTGACCCAGGCGGAACCACCGCCGCCGTAGCGGTTGATCCAGCCGCCGCCGCCGTTGATCCAGCCGCCGCCGCCGCCGTTGATCCAGGCGCCGCCACCGTTGATCCAGCCGCCACCACCGTAGCGGTAGGCGCCGCCGCCGTTGGCCCAGGCGCCGCCACCGCCGGCCCGGTTGGCCCAGCCACCGCCGCCGTAACGGTTGGCCCAGCCGCCCCGCGCTCCGACCGCAGCGGAGCCGCCGTAACCACGAGCAGCGGCCCTGGCCCGCGCGGGGTCGGCATGGGTCAACGCGCCGCCCAGCAGCACGCCGCCGATTACCGCCTGCGACCACTTGCCCAGCCCGCGCAGAAACTGCCGCCGTTCCTCGGTCGCTGGAGCGCCGGTTTGCTCGGAATGCGTCACTTCATGTTGATCAGTCATGACTGCTCTCCGCTTACTGAGCTTTCTTCGGCGCGGTTTCCGGCGCTGGAGCCGGTGCTGGAGCCGGGGTGGCCGCCGGTGCTGCTTCTTCCGGAGGAGGTCCCTCATCTCCACTCACATTGGAGGTATGTAACGCCTGGACGCGCCAGCCGGCCTTTTCCTTTTTCAGAACCGCCGAGACATTGAACCCAAATTCGCGGGTCTGACCGGATGGGTCGCTGTCCTTCATGTCGCAGGAAGCCATCAGCCAGGCGCTGTTGCCCTCCTCGCTCCCCGAGACGTCCGGACAATCATGCTTCAGAGAACCGGCTTTGAAGGTTTCAAAAAAATGCTGGTAGGCCTCTTCAATCGCCGCCTTGCCTTTCCAGAATTCGCCGGGACCGGTGCCCATCAGCGCCACGTTGGGCGTGTCGGCGTACAGCGCCATCAGGGCTTTGAGGTCCTGCTTATTCAGGGCGTCATGGTGCTGGCGCACCACCGCCCGGAGTTCTTCACTGGCTTGCACCTTGGGTGCTTCGCTGGCCTTTTCGGCCTTTGGCGCTTCCGCCGCCCAGATGGGAGCCGCCAGCGCGCAACCAAGCATAGAGACTAACAGAAAACGTTGTTTTTTCATGAGAATGATACCTGGTAACGGGTTTGATGGGAGTTGAGGAGGTTAGCCATGATAACGTGAATGATTCATGAATTCCGAACGCTCGATCAGTGCGTTACAGCGTTTTTTACCCTTATCCGAGTGGTTTTACCGACCGTGCGCCTCGTCCAGCCGTTTCCGCAGCAAGCCGGCCCAATAGTCGAAGGCGGCTTCGGCATACGCCCAGGTGCTGTACGCCTTGGTGTAGGACGAAACGCCTTTCTCGACCGCCGAACCCACGCCCTGGCTCAGGTCGACGTCGTATTTCTTGCCAGCCTGCCGATCCACGTAGGCGGCCAGCACCTCGTTGCTCCGACTGTCGAGAAATTCGGCTTCGATAGCAGTCTGGCCCAGATAGGATGCGCCGGCGGCGCCCGCCGCAACGTCCGCCACGGTGGCGTAGGGCACCACCAGGGTCACCACGCTCATTTCCGGTTTGGTCGGGACCAAATCGGTGATCGCCACCCGCATCCGCAATACGTCGGGACCCGGTTGAGTCACCACTGGATAGGTCGGCGCCAGTGCCTTGACGAGGGCATTCTGGAAATAGTCGGTCAGCGCCTTCAATTCGGTCGGATCAATGCCCTTGTAGTCGGCGTCATCTTTGTACCAGACCCGCACTCGATCCAGCATCACCTTGTTGTATTGTTTCCAATTGACGTTGGGCTTGCGATAGCGTTCGGCGCCATCGCCATTCGGGATGGGTTGGAGCTTGGAGTAGTCGCTGAGAAAGCCGGCGTATTTCGGTTTGGCCCCGCCAGAAGGCGTGCTGGCGCAACCGGCGCTCAGGACGGCGCACAGCATGAGGAGGGGCAATAAAGTCTGGATGCGCGTCATCGTCTATATTCTTCGGATCATCAGGTTGAAAGGAGAAATTGTCCATACTTTGGCAGGAATCCCATTCCTTTGATCGTGGGATTCAAACCGCTGAAGTATTAACGCAATTATCGCGCAAATTTGCTTATAATGCTGCTGAAAATCGGCGGCTTTTCAGGATGATTTTCTCATTTAAAAATCATCCGATCATGGCTGGTTATAGCTCATTCAGGGGAGTTCTCCTCGTGCAAGATTTACGTTGTTTTAATCATCCCATCCCGCGATTCCAGCTCCGGCCAAGCGTCGGGGCGGTGCTGGCACTCCTGCTGAGCGTTGGGCCGGCGCTCGCGCTGGCCCAGCAGCCCGCGCCGCCGGTCGAAGTCACGGTGGTCTCCGCCGCGCCACAGACCACGCCGGCGACGTTCGAATACACCGGCAAGACCGAAAGCTCCCGGTCAGTGGAAATCCGCGCCCGGGTGGAGGGTTATCTGGATAAGATCGCCTACACCGAGGGCGATTTAGTCCGCACCGGGCAACTGCTGTTTCAACTCGATCCGCTGCCGTTTCAGGCCGCGCTGGACAGCGCCAAGGGCGATTTGGCCCGCGCCGAGGCGCAACTCACCAACGCCAGCGCGACTCTGGGACGAGTTAAGCCACTCGCCAAACAGAACGCCCTCAGCCAGAAAGACCTGGATGATGCTGTAGCTGCTGAACTCAGCGCCCAGGCGCAGGTGCAATCGGCCAAGGCGCAGGTCCGCACGGCCCAACTCAACCTGGGCTATACCACCATCAAATCGCCGCTGAACGGGCTGGCCGGCAAATCCGAGTTTCGCGTGGGCAGCCTGATCACCCCCGGCGCTAGCGGCCTGCTCACCACGGTCGTGCAACTCGATCCGATCTGGTTCAATTTCGGCATCGGCGAGAACGATCTGCTGCGAATGCGGACCGAGGCGGCGGCGGGCCGTCTGAAAGGACCCGGCATTGATAAGCTGGAGGTGGAACTGATCCAGGCCGATGGCAGCGTCTTCTCGCAAAAGGGCCGGATCACCTTCGTTTCGCCGACGGTGGATCAGCAGACGGGCACCGTGCCCCTGCGCGCCGAGATTCCCAATTCCGATCCCAAGAACCGGCTGGTTCCCGGCCAGTTCGCCAGGGTGCGGATCCAGGGCGCTTCTCGCCCCAACACCATCATGGTGCCGCAGCGGGCGGTGATGCAGGGGCCGCAAGGCAAATTCGTCTACGTGGTCGGCGCGGGCGACCAGGCCGAGGTCAAGCCGGTGCAAGTCGGCGACTTCTACGGCGAGCAGTGGATCGTCACCTCCGGCCTGACCGGCAGCGAGCAGGTGATCGTGGACGGCGCCATCAAGGTGCGGCCCGGCTCGCCGGTCAAGATCGCCGCGCCCGCCGCCGCGCCCAAGCCCGCCGGCCAATAAAGGAAAACACCCATGATTTCACGGTTCTTCATCGACCGCCCGATCTTCGCGGCCGTCATCTCCATCATCATCACCCTGGCTGGTCTGGTGGCGATGGTGGGGTTGCCCATCGCCCAGTTCCCGGAAATCACCCCGCCGCTGTTGCAGGTGACCACCAGCTATCCCGGCGCCGACGCCGACACCACCTCCAATTCCGTGGCCGCGCCAGTGGAGCAGCAGGTCAACGGGGTCGAGAACATGATTTACATGCAGTCCAACAACTCGGCCAGCGGCGATATGGCGCTCAGCGTCTATTTCAACATCGGCACCGATGTGGATATGGTGTTGCCCGATCTGACCAATCGGGTCAACCTGGCGAATCCGGTGATGCCGGCGGATGTGCGTCAGAACGGACTGACCATCAAGAAGGCGTCCTCTAACATTCTGATGATCGTGGGGATCAGCTCCGACGGCTCCCAGGACCCCAATTTCGTCAGCAACTACGCCAACATCAACGTGGTGGACGAACTCAAGCGCATCCCCGGCGCCAGTCAGGTCAATCTGTTCACCCTGTCCGACTACGCCATGCGCATCTGGCTCAAGCCCGACCGCATGGCCGAGCTCAATTTCACCGTCAGCGATATCCGTCAGGTGATCCAGGAACAGAACGCGCAATTCGCCGTCGGCAAGGTCGGCCAGCCGCCGACCGGCTATCCAGTGGAACTCACCTTGCCGGTGTCCGCCAAGGGCCGGCTGACCGAACCCCAGGAATTCGAGCAGATCATCCTGCGCTCCAACCCCGACGGTTCCGCCGTTTTGTTGCGCGACGTGGCGCGGGTGGAGCTGGGCGCTCGCAGCTACGATACGGAAGGCTTGTTGAACGGCAAACGCACCGACATCATCATGGTGTATCAACAGCCCGACTCCAACGCCCTGGATGTCGCCGAAAAGATCATCGCCCGGATGGAGGAGTTGGCCAAGAATTTCCCTTCCGGCGTCAGCTATTCCATTCCCTACAACACCACCAAGTTCGTCGAAGTCTCCATCGAGGCGGTGGTGCACACCTTCTT
>CALMNY010000451.1 GCA_937872125.1 uncultured Candidatus Competibacteraceae bacterium
CATGACCGCCACCGACGCCACCCTTAGCAACACCTGCCGCACCCTGGAACAGGTCGGCGCCGAATTCCTGACCTGGCTGGACGACAACGCCGAGCGGGTCCGCCAGGAAAAGGCCGGCCTGACCAAGGAATTCCGCCGTCTCACCGCCCAGGCCCGCCGGCTGGATCAGGCGGCGCAACGGCCGATGTGCGTCGGCGTGTTCGGCCCCAGCCAGTCCGGCAAGTCCTATCTGATCTCGGCCCTGGCCCGCAAGGGCAACGCGCCGCTGCTGGCCGATTTCGCCGGGCAGGACATTGATTTCATCCGCGACATCAACCCGGAAGGCGGGCGCGAATCCACCGGCCTGGTGACCCGCTTTACTCTGCAACCGGCCGCCGGCGCCACGCCCGCCGCGCCGGTGCAAATGCGGCTGCTGACTCAAACCGATCTGGTCAAGATCCTCGGCAACACCTATTACGCCGACTGCGACCACAGCGACGACGAATTGCTGACCCAGGCGCAGTTGACCGAGTTGCTGACCGGGCTGGTCCCGGCGGCGCAGCCACAGCCAGTGGACCCGCTGACGGCTGAGGACGTGTACGACCTGCAAGCCTATTTCGAGCGCTACTTCAAGGGTCAGGAGCGGGTGCGCCTGCTGCGGCACGGCTACTGGGAACAGGCGGCGCAACTGGCCCCCCGGCTGCGGATTCAGGACCGCGCCAAGCTGTTTGGCGTGATCTGGGGCGGGGTGGAGGCGTTCAGCCAGCTCTATATCCGGCTGTATGCCGGCTTGCAGGGCCTCAACTTCGCCGCCGACGCTGGCGCCGGGCTGGAGGCGCTGCTGCCCCGCGAGCAGAGCATCATTGACGTGCAGACCCTCAAGGGACTGGGGACCGGCGCTGGCGGGACGCTGGCGCTGACCGGGAGCGGCGGCGCGCGAGTGACCCTGCCGCGCAGCGAGGTCACGGCGCTGATCGCCGAATTGCGCATCGTCATCAACGAACAGCCCTGGGACTTTTTCCAGCACACCGACCTGCTGGACTTCCCCGGCGCGCGCTCCCGCGAGCAGATCAAGGACTTGCCGACCTTCCTGCAAGGCACCGACGCCCTGTGGAACCTGTTCCTGCGCGGCAAGGTGGCCTATCTGTTCGAGCGGTACTGCGCCGAGCAGGAATTGACCAGCATGTTGCTGTGCATCGGCCCCAGCAACCAGGAGGTCAAGACCCTGCCGGAGATGGTGTTCGACTGGATCGCATCCACCCACGGCGCGACCCCGGAACAGCGCTCGCAACAGCCGACCGCGCTGTTTCTGGTGTTGACCAAGTTCGACATGGAGTTCGAGGAGAAAGCCGGCGAACGCTCGGCGGAAAGCCGCTGGATCACCCGCCTGGAAAGTTCGCTGCTCAACTTCTTCGGCAAGCAGCACGACTGGCCCCGCCAGTGGGACAACCAGGGCGTGTTTCGCAACAGCTTTTGGCTGCGCAATCCCCACTTCAAGGCCAAGAACATCTTCGACTACGACGAGAACGGCCAGGAATTGAACGTCCGGCCCGGCGAGCGCAAGCGGATTGAGCTGTTCAAGCAGGCATTCCTGAAGGATACCGCCGCCAGCGCCCATTTCGAGAATCCCGAACGGGCCTGGGAAGCGGGTTTCGCCCTTAACGACGGCGGCATCAGCTATCTGGCCGAGAGCCTGCGGCCGCTGTGCAATCCCGAGCTCAAGCGCCAGCAATTGGACGGGCAGGCGACGCGGCTGCGCGAGCAGATGGTCGAGCGCATGGCCCATTACTACGTCAGCGACAACCCGGAACAGGAGCTGGAAAAGCGCCGGACGGCGGCGCGGCAGGTCGCTGGCTGCCTGATTGACTGCGCCGGCGAACAGCGTTTCGGCGAGTTGTTGCGCGCTCTGCAATCGGACAGCGACGAACTGGAAGGCATCTATTACCGGATCGAAACCCGGCTGCCGGATGAGAAGCAGGCCATCGGCGCTCCCACCATCGGTGCGGTGGTGGACACCGGCAAGATGAAGGCGCTGCTGGGTCTGGGAACGCCGACGGCGGGCGCAGCGCCTGAAGCGCCTCGCAAGGACGACGCCGCGTTGTTCGCCCGCGAGGCGGTGGCGGAATGGATGCGGGATTTGCAGGACCTGAGCGGCAACAAGTCGCTGTGCGACTATTACCGGGTGCCGGAAGCGAACATGGCCGAGTTCGTCAAGGAACTGATCAACGGCGCGCAGCGGCTGAAGCTGGAGGAGCGGATCGAGGCGCTGGTGCGCAAGGTGACCGGCTTCCGCATGAAGTTCGAGCAGATCGTGGCGCTGCCGGCCCGGCTGACCGCCAACCTGCTCAACGGCTACGTGGATTATCTGGGCTACGACGCCCTGGCGCTGGAGCAGCGGCCGATGCTGGCGCTGGAAACCGGTCCCCGGCCCGTGTTTCCACCCCGGGCGGTGCCGCGCGGCGGCCCGCAACTGGGCGAACAACCGTCCAGCTATGATCAGGATTATTACACCGACTGGATTCGCGGCTTCCTGGACCTGGTGGAGCGCAACGCCCGGACCCGTGACGGCGCGGAGGTGGATTTGGCCGCCAATCGCCGGCTGGGCGAGTTGCTGACGCGCTTGCGGCCAGGGAGCTGAGAGCAGGTAGGTTCCCTGTAGGGACACGGCGCCGCCGTGTCCCTACAGGCCCCACAGCTATAATCCTTGCGAGAAATCACCTCAACTTCCAAAGAAACTGTCGAAGAACCTGGTCAGGAGATCCGATAGCCAGATGAGAACCAGAACTCGTTATTTATTCCTGATCCTGCTGCTGTTCTTAGGACTGAACGGCTACGTCCGCGCCGACAATCCCAATGGCAGTTGCAATATTACTTCCCACGAAGTCGCACTCGACGGCGGCATCCTGTATTACAACATGGCAGGAACCACAGGCCCCCATATCCTGCTTCTGCATGGCCTGTTCGCCCAGAAAGAGCAATGGAACAGTGTCTTGTGCCTGCTGTCCACCGCCGGCTATGCCGCGATTGCTCCGGACCTGCCCGGCTATGGCCAGAGCGTTGACTTTCCGCTGGCGGATTACAAGCTGGAGAATCAGGTGGAACGCCTGCGCCAGTTCATGGGTGCGCTGGGCATCGCCACTTTCGATCTGGCCGGAAGTTCGATGGGCGGCACTATCGCCGCGCTCTATGGGCGGCGTCATCCCCAGCAGGTTCGCACCCTCGCTTTTATCGGCTCACCGCTCGGCATCGTCGGTTGGAGTCCACAGATCAGGGAAGCGATTTACCAGGGCGTTAACCCCTTCATTCCCATCGCCATCACCGAGTTCGATCTGGAAATGCGCCTGCTGTTCGCCAACCCGCCATCCATCCCGGAGTCGGTCAAGGCGGCGCTGGTTAAGGATTACATCGAGCGCAACCGCCACTACCAACAGGTCTGGAACATCGTCAATCTGTATGACACGGTGCTGGAAGACGGTCCGCCGATCTGGATTCCTACCCTTGTCTTGTGGGGGACGGATGACCGGATTTTCTCCGTCGAAGGCGCGGACCGACTCCGCTACCGGTTTCCTCGCAACAAGCGGGTTAAATTGCCTGCCGTTGGCCACCTGCCGTTGCTGGAAAACCCCGAGGCGACCACCAGGATTTATCTCAACTTTCTCAGTACACAACCGGGCAGGCGATTTTGGGGACGCTAATTCAGGCCTCGCCTGTAAAGGCAACGCGCCACGGCTGGCCGGTTTCAGAGGAAAGCTGTCTCGCAGCGCTCCAGCATTAAATCATCCATTGGAGGTTCCTCGTCATGTTGGGCGTCTTTCTCGACCGTGACTCACTGGATCGTGGCGATCTCGACTTCAGCACTCTGGACCGGGTTTTGCCGGACTGGCGTTACTATCCCGCCACCACCCCGGATCAGGTCGCCGCGCGAATCGCCCAGGCCGAGGTGGTGATCAGTAACAAGGTGATGCTGGACGCCGCCACGCTCCAACAGGCGCCGCGCCTGAAGTTGATCGGCATCGCCGCCACCGGCGTCAACAACGTGGATTTGGCGGCGGCGGCGACCCGGGGCATCACGGTCTGCAACTGCCGGGGCCACGTCACGCCGGCGGTGGTTCAGCACGTCTTCGCGCTGCTGCTGGCGCTCTGCACCCGCTGGCCCGATTATCAGCGGGCGGTCCGGGAGGGGCGCTGGCAACAGGCCAGTCACTTCTGCCTGCTGGACTTCCCGATTAGCGAGCTGGCGGGCAAAACCCTGGGCATCATCGGCTACGGTGAACTGGGCCGGGGTGTCGCCAAAGTGGCCGAAGCGTTCGGGATGCGGGTTGTACTGGCCCAGCGCCCCGGCACGGTGGATGCGCTGGATGGCCGGCTCCTGCTCCCCGCGCTATTGCCCCAAGTGGATGTGCTCAGCCTGCACTGCCCGTTGACGCCCGCGACCCAGGGGCTGATCGGGGCGTGGGAACTGGCGCTGATGCGGCGCGACGCCATCCTGATCAACACCGCCCGGGGCGGACTGGTGGACGAGGCGCTGCTGGCCGATGCGCTGCGCCGGGGGGCGCTGGGCGGCGCGGGCGTGGACGTGCTGAGCCTGGAGCCGCCCGTGACCGGCAATCCGCTGCTGGCGCCTGATATCCCCAATCTGATCGTTACGCCCCATTGCGCCTGGGGCAGCCGCGAGTCCCGCCAGCGACTGGTCGGACAACTGGCCGAGAATATTCTGGGCTTCCTGAGCGGAACGCCGCTGCGGGTCGTGGGGTGATGCCGCCGACCGTCAGCCTCATCGTCCGCAGCGTGGCGCGGTCCACGCTGGCCGAAGCGCTGGCCAGCATCGCCCAGCAAACCTATCCCGCGCTCGAAGTGATCGTGGTCAACGCCCATGGCCCCGGCCACCTCCCCCTGGGCGAACAGTGCGGGCCGTTTCCGCTGCGCTTCGTGGATCAGGGCCGGCCGCTGGAGCGCAGCGCCGCCGCCAACGCCGGGCTGGATGCGGCGCGCGGCGCGTACCTCGGCTTTCTGGACGATGACGATCTGCTGTTCCCCGATCATGTGGCGACGCTGGCCGAAGCGTTGCAGCAACAATCCCAAACACGGGTAGCCTACAGCGGCGTGCGGATGATCGCCTATCAGCCCGATGGCGCGCCCGGCTCCGAGACCGTGCTCAATCAGCCCTTTCACCGCCCCAGCCTGCGGGCGCAGAACTACATTCCGATCCATGCGGTCTTGTTCGCACGCACGCTGGTGGAAGCCGGTTGCCGGTTCGATGAGCGCCTGGCGCGGTACGAGGACTGGGATTTCTGGTTGCAACTGGCCCAGCACAGCGAATTTCTGCACGTGGACCGCGTTACCGCCTGCTATCGCAATTTCGGCCATTCCGGGTTTGGCCTGGTCGCCGACGCCGCCCAAATTGCCGCCGGGCGGGCGGCGCTGTTCGACAAGTGGCGAACCCTCTGGTCCGGGGCGGAACTGAGCGAGGCGCTGGCGGCGCTACGGGATGGCGTCATTCATCGGCAACCCCACTGTCACCCCGATCCGCCCCCGGTGCTGGAACAGCTCGCCGCGCGCCTGACTGAGCAGGACGCCCTGCTGCGGCAAGTGCTGGCGCAATTGGAAAATGACCGGCAGAACCGGGACGCCCTCCATGAAAGCCGGCGGCGACTGGATGAACTAGTCGAAACGACGGCGCAACTGCGCGACCGGTTGGCTGAACAGACCCGGCAGCTTGACCAGATTTATCGGTCAACATCCTGGCGGATCACCGGGCCGTTACGGGGGGTGAGGCACGTCCTGCGCCGACTGCGTGGATCAATGTCGGGGTGAATCGCTACGGCGGACGAACTGGGTCAGCAGGTCCCAGGTCCCCGTCATCACCTGGCGGAGAAGGCGGCCTTCGACCTTGCGCCGCGCCTGAATTTGCCGCCGCTGGCGCCAGATGTGCGGCAACCCACACAGCGCATCCCATTTGGCCCGCAGGACGACCCGGCCCTGCCCCCGCCACCCCAGCCAGGGGATGCTGAGCAGATTGAGCAGCAGATGCGCCGGCAGATACAACCAGAACCAGGGAGCCGGCATGTTTTTGCAGTATGTCCACACCAGGTTGCGATGGCCATGGTAGGTGGCGAACGCGCTGCGCATCCCGGTGAGGCCGGAACCGATGTGGTGGACGACCGCCGCCGGCACATACAAGCAGCGATAGCCGAGCAGGCGCAGGCGAAAGCCCAGGTCCACATCTTCCATATAGCAAAAGAAGCGTTCGTCAAAGCCGTTCGCTTCGAGGAACGCCTGCCGCCGATACAGTGCGGCGGCGGCGCAGGGCGCGAAAATTTCCTCGACGCGCAGGCCATGCGTGGCCGCCGAACGGCCATGCCAGCGCCGCCAGGCCAGGCCGCTGCCATGGTAGCAATCGCCCGCGCCATCCAGTTGCGTCGGGTTGGCGGCATCCAGTAACCGGCTGCCAAACACCGCATACTGAGGTTCATCCCGCGTCGCCTGCTGCAAGGTTGCCAGCCAGTCCGGGGCCGGGAAAGCGTCGGGGTTGAGCAGCGCCAGCCATTCGGTCGGCTCGCTGTGGGCGACCGCCAGATTGTTGGCGGCGGCGAAGCCGAGATTTTCCGGGCAGCGGATCACGCGCACCCAGGGGAAGGTCCGCTCGGCCTGATCGGCGCTGCCATCGTTGCTGGCGTTGTCCACCAGCACCGCCTGGCGCGGGCGCAGGCTCTGGGCGGCCAGCGCCTGGAGGCAGCGGTCGAGATAGCGGCCACCGTTATGGTTGACGATGATAACGGTCAGGTCAAAGACGGTGGCCATCAGGGGGAAACCAGACCATTTCGCATTGTATTCAGCCCCCGCGCGCCGGAAGGCGCACGGGCATTCTGGGACTCTGCCTGGCGACAGGCGGAATCGTGGTGTTCAGCGCGCCGCTATGGCAAGTGCGGCCGTTCCAGATATTCGTGCGACTGCATTTCCTGCAAGCGGCTGGCGGTGCGCTGGAACTCGAACTTCAGTTTCTCGCCGGTGTACAGCTCCAGCACCGGCGCGGCGGCGGACAGGATCAGCTTGACGCCCCGGTCGTAGAACTCGTCCACCAGATTGACGAAGCGCCGCGCCTGATTCTCCATCTGCCAGTCCATGACCGGAACGTTGGAAATCAGCACGGTGTGATAGCCGCGGGCGATTTCGATGTAGTCAGCGGTGCCGCGCGGCCCATCGCAGATCGCCCGGAAATTGAACCAGACGATGCCATCCGCTTCGCGCAGGGTGGGAATAAACCGACCCTCGATTTCCACCTCGCCGCCGCGATGGCCCGGTTCGGGCGCGATATGGGTGAAGGCATCTTCCAGCACCCGGTCCGCCCGATCGTCCAGCGGATAGTGATAAATTTCTGCTTTTTCCAGATAGCGCAGCCGGTAGTCCACGCCGCCGTCTACATTCAGCACGTCCACGTTCTGCTTGAGCAACTCGATGGCCGGCAGAAACCGGGCGCGTTGCAGGCCGTCCTTGTACAGCCCATCCGGCTCGATGTTGGAGGTGGTAACCAGGGTGACGCCACGGGCGAACAATTCTTTCAGCAACCCGTACAGCAGCATGGCGTCAGTAATATCGGATACGAAAAATTCATCCAGACAGATCACCCGCGCCTTTTCGGCGAAGCGGCGGGCGACGATCCGCAGCGGCTCCTGCTGGTGTTGCAGTTGCTTCAATTCGGCATGCACCGCCCGCATAAAGCTGTGAAAGTGGATGCGCTGCTTGCGCTCCAGCGGCAGAGCGTCAAAGAAGGTGTCTACCAGATAGGTCTTACCGCGCCCGACGCCACCCCACAGATACAGGCCGCGAACGGCGGCGTTGGGATTGCTGGTGACCGTGGGGATATTGCGTCCGAGCAGGCGGGTGAACAGCCCCGGTTTTTTGATGACAGCCGGTTCCGGCTGAGCCATTAATTGCTCGTAAATTTTTTGCAGGTACAGAATGGCGCGTTCCTGGGCAGGGTCATGCTGGAAACCTTCCCGTTGCAAATCGCGGCGATAGCGTTCGTAGGGCATGGTGGCACTCGAAAACGGGTTGTTTTAGTGGCTGGGCAGGGACAGTGGCCGCCCGCGCGGATGGTGCGGCGGCGGCAGATACCGCGCCCAGTCGCGGGTGGGATCGCCAAAGGCGAAGAAATCCGGGTTGATCAAGATCGGCCGGGCGTTGTAGCGCAGCGGCCGGAACTGGGTGTCGGTCAGGTAACCGCCGGCTTCCTCCAGGATGATCTGGGCGGCGGCGGTATCCCATTCGCCGGTGGGGCCAAAGCGCGGGTACAGATCCGCACCGCCCTCGGCGATCAGACAGGATTTCAGGGCGCCCCCCAGGGAGACATGCCGGTGTGGGCCGAGCAGGCCAAGATAATCCTGCAAGCGCCGGGTGCGGTAGGAACCCTGACTGCTGACCACACGCACCGGATAGTGGCAGACCCGCGCCGCCCGGATGCGCTGGGGGGCCTGGCCCAGCGGTTGTTTGAACGCGCCGCCGCCACGCCAGGCGTAATAGCACGTTCCGATGACCGGCGGCAGAATCAACCCCAGCACCGCTTCGTGGCGGTGAATCAGGGCGATGTTGATGGAAAACTGGTCGCTGTGCCGAATGAACTCGCGGGTGCCATCCAGCGGGTCCACCAGCCACAGCCATTCCCAGGCGCTGCGTTTGGCGAAGCTGACATCAGCCGCTTCCTCGGACAGAATCGGGATGCCGGGGGTCAGTTGCGCCAGGCCGCGCAGGATGCAGCGATGGGCGGCCAGATCGGCTTCGGTGACTGGACTTTGGTCGGCTTTCTCGGTAACGCTGAAGCCATTGGCGTAGACGGCTAAAATACGATGCCCCGCCTCCCGGGCGATGGCCTGAACCGGTTCCATCAGTGCGGCCAGAGCGGTGTCGGGAGCGGTGAACATGACGTGGAGAACCTCGCGGGGCGGTGGGCGCGCGAATGGGCGCGGTCTGCTTTAATTCTACACAATCCAAACCCAAGCCGGTTGCCGGCGGAGTTTCTGGCGATGACCTTGCAGTTGCCCTGGTCGCTGATTCACACCGTTCTGCTCGACATGGACGGCACCTTGCTGGATTTACGGTTCGACAACCAGTTCTGGCGGGAACTGGTTCCGGCGCGTTACGCTGAGCGCCACAGCCTGCCACTCGACCAGGCCCGCGCCGAGGTGGCGGCCCGCACCCAGGCGGTGGAAGGGACGCTGGAATGGTATTGCCTCGACTACTGGACCCGGGAACTGGCGCTGGATATCGTGACCCTCAAGCGCGAAATTGACCATCTGATCGCGGTGCATCCGCACGTGCTGGAGTTTCTGGACGCCTTGCGGGCGGGCGGGCAACGGGTGATTCTGGTGACCAACGCCCACCGGCAGAGCCTGACGCTGAAAATGGAGAAAACCCGGCTGGCTGGCCATTTCGACGCCATCATCTGCGCTCACGATCTCGGCCTGGTCAAGGAGCAACCGGAATTCTGGCCCCGGCTGCGCGAGCAGGAGCCGTTCGATCCCGCTACGACTCTGCTGGTGGATGATCATCCGGCCATTCTGCGCACGGCGCAGGCCTATGGCATCGCGCATCTGGTCTCGGTGTTGCGGCCCGATTCCACCCATCCGCCCAAACCGCCGGGCGAATTCCCGGCGATTCACGATTTTTCCGAACTGTTGCCGGTGACTCAACGCCGGTAACAACGCCTGAATATTGCTGCCAGCCAGGAATCGAACGGATTCAGGACCATGTTTCTACCAGAGCCAGCCGCACGTCTATTGCCAGCATCCCAGCGCGGCGGATCGCTTCCAGCCCGGCGTCGGCATCCTCGAACGCCTGACAGAGCCGGGGTTCCACGCCGAGCCGTCGGGCCGCTTCCAGAAACAAATCCGGCGCCGGTTTGGGCGGCAGACCATCGTCGGCGGTGAGCACCACCGGAAACAGGTCCCACAGGCCGATGGCTCGAAGTATCCGCTCCACATTAGCGCGAGTACCGCCCGACACCACCGCCATCGGCAAAACACCCTGGTACTGGCGCGCCAGCGCCGCCACCGGCTCCAGCGGCCTCGCCTGGTCGAGCCGCGCCCACGCCCGTCGCTCCTTGTCTGCGGTAAACCGTTCGACATCCAGGTTCTGGTTAAACTCGACGTTATACTGGGCCACGATCCGGTCGGTCGGCTTGCCGTTGTGCCGGATCAAAAATTCCAGCGGACACGCCAAGCCTTGCGCCGCAAAGGTTTCTTCCCAAGCCGCGTAGTGTAGCGCCATGGTATCGGCCAGGGTGCCGTCGCAATCGAAAATCAGACCCCGGACCCAGGACGGTACGTCCACTGCCCGGCGTTGATCGGTAACCCTCATGTGTATATTTCCACTTCAAACGACCATCGCTGCGCAGCCGCCACGCCGTGGATCGCCGGCGCCATCGCCGTCAGCCGCCGCCACGTGGACGCCGCCAAAGTACAGATCGTGCGTTGGCCAGCAGTTGATCGGCCACCGATCGGTCAGAGCGGCCAGCGCCGTCTCGGCGAAACCCGGCTCGACCTGGGCGCACTGACCGTCCCAGTGCAGACGCGGCGCTTCGACCGCCTCGCGGGGCTTCATGCCGAAATCCACAGTATTGACAATCACTTGCATCAGAGCAGTGCGGATGCGCTTGCTGCCGCCGCTGCCCAGCGCCAGCCGCACCGCATCGCCGGCCAACAGCAGCGACGGCGCCATCATCGAAGCCACCCGCAGCCCCGGCGGGCTGACGTGGAAACCTTCGGGATGCAGATCATCCTCGCCCATCATGTTGTTAAGCATGATGCCGGTATCGGGCGCGAAATAGCCCGACCCCTCGCCGTTGGAGGTAGTCATGCTGGCGGTGTTGCCCTCGGCGTCGCACACGCTGACGTGGGTAGTGCCGCCAGAGGCAAGGCGCACCCGCTCTCGACTTTCAGCCAAACCCGGTTGGCCCAGGTCGGTCGGACTCAGATAACCCTCGGCGCGGCGACGATCCACTTCCTGCATCACGGCGATCAGCAGCGCCAGATGGGCCGGCGAGCCGAAACCGAACGGGGCGACTTCCCGCGCCTCCAGCAACCGCAGCGATAGCGCGATCAGCGAACCGCCGAACGAGGGTGATGGATTGGTGAGCAATCGCCAGCCGCGATACTGGACCGACAGCGGTTCGCGTTCGATCACCCGGCCGGCGGCCAGATCAGTTTCAGTCAGCAGCCCGCCGCCCTCAGCCATGTCCCGGGCGATGCGCCGGGCCAGTGCGCCCTCGTAAAGCTCCCGTTCGCCATCAACAGGCAACGTTTCCAGAAACGCCGCCAGGTCGGGATTACGATGCACGTCGCCCTCGCCCAGATAACGGCCCTCCGGCGCGAACAGCGCGCGGCCCGCAGTGGTCAGAGTCATGATCGGCGTCAGCAGGTCAAGAAAATAGGCCTGCCGGTGGCTGATCGTCACGCCGGCGCGGGCCAGATCAACGG
>CALMNY010000452.1 GCA_937872125.1 uncultured Candidatus Competibacteraceae bacterium
TGCTTCCCCCGGAAGCCCTCACGCGCTTAACCAAGGAAGCGCGCATTATAGGGAGGAAAAGATGAACGTCAAGTAGATCGCCGTTTTTTTAACGTCAGCAACCAGCAACCGCCGGATGCTTGCCAAGACAAGGCGGCTTACAATAGCGCATTTACCGATCATCGTAACCCCTGTGACGACACGTACTAGCTTGTTTGATTGGCATTTTCTGGCGCCGCGCTACTGGCCGATCTGGCTGGGGCTGGGACTGATGAAGCTCATGGCGGCGCTGCCATTTTCCTGGCAACTGGTGCTGGGTGGGCAGATCGGCCGCTGGATCGGCAAGGTCGCCCGGCGGCGGCGGCGCATCGCCGAGATCAACCTGGAACTGTGTTTCCCGGAACTGTCCCCGACGCAGCGGGCAGCGTTGCTGGAAGCGCATTTCGCCGCCCTCGGCACAGGCCTGTTTGAAACCGCCATGGCCTGGTGGGCGCCCGATGACAAACTGCGCGGCCTGGCGCAGATCAAGGGCCTCGAGCATCTGCAACAGGCGCTGGATCGCGGCAAGGGCGTCATCCTGCTGACCGGCCATTTTACCCCCCTGGAACTGGGCGCCCGCTTTATCACCTGGCATCAGCCTTTCCATGCCATGTACCGCTCCCACAAAAATCTGCTTTACGAGGCCGTAATGCGCCGCGAACGCAAGCGCGCCGGGTTCCCACCGCTGCCGCACGAGGATTTGCGGGGGCTGTTGCGCGCCTTCAAAAAGGGCCGCGCAGTCTGGTACGCGCCCGATCAGAATCATGGCAGGCGCAATAGCGTCTTCGTACCCTTTTTCGGCATTCCCGCCTGTACGATCACCGCCACATCGCGGCTGGCGGCTTTGAGTGGCGCGGCAGTGGTGCCCTATTTCCCCCGGCGCTTGCCGGGAACGGCCGGCTATGAAATCGTTATTCTGCCTGCCCTGGAAAATTTTCCGAGCGGCGATCTCACCGCCGATACTCAACGCATCAACGAATTATTAGAGCATTACATCCGCCAGGCGCCGGAACAGTATCTCTGGGTTCACCGCCGGTTCAAGACGCGGCCGCCGGACAGCCCGAATCTTTACAACCTCTGACTCTGGCTTCCCCGCCATGCGTTATCACACCGATCTTCCCGCCGATCCCAGCATTCGCCGCATTCTGATCATCAAGTGGAGCGCCATGGGAGATGTCATCATCGCCACCGCCCTGTTTGAGGATATCGTCCGGGCCTTCCCCAACCGGGAAATTCATCTCGACACGCAACCCGCCTGGCGCGACCTGCTTTTCGCGCACGATCCCCGGTTTCAACGAATTCTGACCGTGGACTGGCGCGACCGCCATCGCCGATTCCACCAGACGAGAAGCTGGCTACGACAAGTGCGGTCAGGGAATTACGATTTGGTGATCGATCTCCAATGCAATGACCGCTCCCGCCTGTTGCTAAGCTTGTTGTGGCTGAGCGGCCATCGCATCCGCTACCGCCTCGGCAATCGCCGCCAACTGCCCTACAACCTTGCGCCAGTTGAACTGCCCCGCCCGGCCCATACCATCACGCGCAGCCGCGCTGCCCTGGAGGCTGGCGGCATTCCGGCGACGACGCCCCGCCCTGTTCTGTACATCCCTGAGCGCCATCATGCCCGCGCCCAGGCATTTATGGCGCAGCACGAATTAGCACCTGGGGATTACGCAATCTTTCTGCCGGGTTGCAATGCCAACGGCCATCTAAAACGCTGGGGCGCCGACCGCTACGCCGCGCTAGCGAATCAACTCCATCAGGAGGGATTGGCGCGAATCGTACTCATCGGCGGCTCAGATGAAGTGGATGAGTGCGAGCGCATCGCCCGGCAGTGCGGTCCATGGCTGGTGAACCTGTGCGGGCAGACTGAGATTCTGGATATTCCCCCCTTGTGCGAATCAGCCCGTTGCATCGTCGCCAACGACACCGGCACCGCGCATCTGGCCGCCGCCACGCCCACACCGATGACGGTGCTGTGTGGCCCCACCGACCCGCGCCGGGTCAAGCCGTTGGGCGACAACGTGACTGCATTGCAAGCTGACTTGCCCTGCATCAACTGTTATCGCAAGACCTGTTCGCACCACAGTTGCATGGCGATGCTGACGCCCGTGCGGGTGTTGCGGCATCTGCGGACGGTGCGCGAGCTGGACGCTGGTCAGGTTTTGTGGGTTGATCCAGCCTGATGCTGGCTCGGCAGCGGCGGAGCGCCTTCCGGCAGCAAGCGGGTTCCATATTTGGTGAACTGCTGGTATTCGTACAGCTTGGCGTATTTGAGGAAGACGTAGAACGCCGCGACCGCCGAGTTGATGAAGCCGGCCCAGCCATTCAGAAAGTTGCGCTTGAACAGATAGCTGCGGATGAAGAACAGCGGTGGGTAGAACAGCATGATCAGCGGGACGCCCCAACGCTGTTTTTTGATCTTGTCCGCCACCAGCCCGGTCGAGTAAGCATTGACCTTCTCGACCTTGGTGTGAATGTCGGTCTCGCCATAGTGATACAGCGGTCCCTTCAGCCGGGCGATGCGACCCTGAACCTTGGGCGCGGCATGGATCGGCATGTCGTCAACATTGCCCCGGCGCTTGTCGAACAGCCGCAGATAATGATTCATCCGGGTCGCGGGGTTATACATGCGCCAGAACATTTGCTCCTGACGCGGGATTTCGTAGCCCTCCGCTACCGGGCCGGTTTGCAGCAACTGGCGAATTTCCGCCTGGAGCGCGGGCGACAACGCCTCGTCAGCATCCAGCAACAACACCCAATCGTGGGTGGTTGCCGCCAGCGCCATCTGCTTTTGCGGGCCGTAGCCCATGAATTCGTGCTGGGTGATGCGCGCCCCGTAACGCTGGCCGATAGTCAAGGTGGCGTCGGTGCTGAAGGAATCCAGCATGACGATTTCATCCGCCCACTTGACGCTTTCCAGGCACGCCGCCAGGGTACGGTCGTTGTTGTAGGTAGTGATAAATACTGAAAGCCGGGTTCGCTCAGTCATGAATCAGCCTGTTCCCGATGGGATTTTCATTTAGAGTACGCGCCTGACCGTTGATCAAAGGCATCCGCCATGGTGTTTAACCTGATCGTCAATCCATGATCACATCGGCCCACATCGTCGCCGGCCAGGCGCTCGGCGGCGCCGAATTGTTTTATGTCCGCCTCGTCAACGCCTTGCAGGAGCAGCGGCAACCGGTGCTGGCCATCAACAGCCCCGGTGGGGGCGTGTCGGCCAAATTGCAGGCGGAGGTCAAACAACTCCATGTGCCGATGCGGGCCATTTGGGATCTACCATCGCGCTGGCGGATCGGGGCGATTCTCCGCCAGTATCAACCGGATATTGTCCAAACCTACATGGGCCGGGCTACCCGGTTAACCCATCTGAACCCGAGCCGCCGGCCAATCCACGTCGCCCGGCTGGGCGGCTATTATGATCTCAAGGGCTATCGTCACGCTCATGCCTGGGTCGGCAACACTCAGGGTATTTGCGATTACCTGATCCGCAGCGGCTTACCAGCAGCGCGCATCGCCCACATCGGCAACTTTGTGGATCTTCCCGCCGCCAGTTCGCCGGAACAGCTTGCGGACTGGCGGCGACGCTTGGCGATTCCTGAAGAGGCGCTGGTGCTGACCGCAGTCGGCCGCTTCCATCCGGTCAAGGGCTTTGAAGACCTGTTGACCGCCCTGGCTCTGCTCGGAACCACAGTTTGCCACCGCCCGCTGGTGCTAGTCCTTGTCGGCGACGGCCCCCTGAACGCCAGTCTGCGCCACCACGCCGAGCAACTAGGCATCAGCAGCCAGCTTCGCTGGGCCGGTTGGCAACTCGATCCCCATCCCTATTATGAACTGGCCGATCTTTTTATCTGCCCTTCGCGCCACGAAACGCTGGGCAATGTCATCCTGGAAGCCTGGGGGCATGGTCGGGCGGTGCTGGCCACGCAGACCGCTGGAGCCTCGGAACTCATCACCCACGGTGAAAACGCCTGGCTGGTTCCCCTCCAACAACCACGTGCGCTGGCTGATGGCATTCGGCTGCTCCTGGCAGATGAACCGTTGCGGGCGCAACTGGCGTCCCAGGGTCGCAGAAAAGTGGAAAATCACTATAGCCAGCCCCACATCGTCAGCGCCTATCTGGACTTTTATCAGCGGCTCCTGACGGCAGCATAGCGAAATAGCTCAACCCGCCCAGACAGGCAAAGCCATAACAGGCGAAATACCGGGAGGTGTAGCCGAAACTCAGCAGTCCAGCAGTCATGATCGCCAGCGCCGCCGCCAGTAGAATGCCCGCGCGCTGGCGGTCTTCAG
>CALMNY010000453.1 GCA_937872125.1 uncultured Candidatus Competibacteraceae bacterium
GAGCGCGCTTATGATCGGCCGGTCAATGACTTGCTGAACGCGAACTGAGTCGGTGGGCCCGCGCTGACCGGCCGCGGCGCCCCGCCTCAACCCCGGCGCGCCCGCGCCGGCGCGCCACCCCTCCCTACCCGGAACGTCTGCCGGTGATCCGACCAGTCGCCCGTGCGCCGCTGGCCGGCCGCGGCCGCTCCCGCCACGGGTCTGGTCCCGCCGCGCTTCCCACCTGATCGCGCCGGCCCTCCGTCGCGCCCTTTGCGGCGCAAGCGCGCCTTTTGCCCGCGCTTTCGCCGCAATACGCCCGGAGGCGCTTGCTACAGTGCCGCCTCAATTACGGTCCCGGAGCGCGCGGCGTGCTGTTCAATTCAGCCTTGTTCTTTTACGTCTTTCTACCCGTGGTGGTGCTGGGTTATTACGTCGGGCGGGCGCGGGGCGGTTATGCCGTGGCCGAGGCCTGGTTATTCGCCGCTTCGCTCCTCTTTTACGCCTCGTGGGACATCCGTTATCTGCCGCTGTTGCTGGGCAGTATCGCCGTCAATTACCGCCTGGGCCAGACGCTGCGTCGCCAGCCACGTCGCCGCTGGTTGGCGGTCGGGGTGGCGCTGAACCTGGGTCTGCTGGGCTTTTACAAGTACGCGGACTTCTTTCTCGGCGAAGTGAATGCCCTGGCAGGCACGGCCTATCCGTTGTTCGGGGTGATTCTCCCGCTGGGTCTGAGCTTCATCACCTTTCAGCAAATCACCTATCTGGTCGACAGTTTTCACGGCCAGTCCCACGGGGATGAGGGCTGGTTGCGCTACGCGCTGTTTGTCACCTTTTTTCCGCAACTGGTGGCCGGACCGATCGTTCAGCACCGCGAGATCATTCCCCAGTTCGGCGCCCTCGCCCGCCCCACCCCCGGCCTGACGTGGGGGTTCGCCACCGGGCTGTTCATCTTCAGTGTCGGCCTGTTCAAGAAGGTGGTGATAGCCGACAGCCTCGCGCCGTGGGCGGACTGCGCCTTTGCTGATACCGCCGCCCTCGGCTTCTTCGATGCCTGGACCGCCGCCCTGGCCTACACCCTGCAGATCTATTTTGATTTCTCCGCGTATTCGGACATGGCGGTCGGCCTCGGCCTGCTGTTTGGCCTGCGCCTGCCCCTGAATTTTCTCAGCCCCTATCAGGCGGTGACGATCTCGGACTTTTGGCGCCGCTGGCACATCACCCTGGGGCGCTTTCTGCGCGACTACCTCTATATCCCCCTCGGCGGCAACCGCCAGCGCCTGGCCCGCACGCTGATGGCGCTGGCCGTCACCATGCTGTTGGGCGGACTGTGGCATGGCGCGGCCTGGACCTTTGTCGCCTGGGGCGGTTTGCACGGGGCCTATCTGGCGGTCTATCACCTGTGGCGGCGCGGCCGTTGGCGCTTGCCGCGGCCCGTCGCCTGGGCGCTGACGTTCACCGCCGTGGTCTTTGCCTGGGTCTTGTTCCGCGCCGACAGCTTTGCCGCGGCGTGGCATCTGTGGGGGGCGATGCTCGGCCTGCACGGGGTGGACCTGCCCAACACGCTACGCCCCATGCTGGGGTTTCTGGGCGAGGCCGTGGTGTGGCGCACGCCCCGCCAGGCCAATGGCCTGGAGATGCTGATCCTGCTGCCGCTGCTGGTGTTCGTGGTCACCCAGCCGAATGTCCACGACCTCGCGGCGCGCTTTCAGCCGACGCGGCGCTGGGGGGTGACGACCTTCGGCGCGGCCGCCGCGGCAGTGGTGCTCCTGGGGCAACCCACCACCTTCATCTACTGGGCCTTCTAGGCGCATGGCCGCTCCTCTCCCGCCGAACGCCGCTGTGACCCGCCCGGTGCGGCGCTGGGCCCGGCGCTGGGTCGCCGCGCTCACCGTCTGGGCCCTTCTGCTCCTCCTGCTGAATCTGTGGGTGATCCACGGCGGTGGGGCATCCCATGGTTGACGCCCGCCACCCGGTTTCCCCGCCGTGCCCGCCGCCGGCGCCGGCGGCCGGCCGCGATCCGGCGCCCGCCCGCCGGTGGTCGCGCTATCTGGTCACGGCCCTGGCCCTGTGGACCGGGCTGCTGCTGACCCTCAATCTGCTGGTGGATCCGTTCCAGGTCTTTGGCCTGCTGCCGCTGCGCGACAGCTATGGGCCGAACGAGATGCTGAACAAATACCGGCATCTGGCCGCGCAGCCCACGCGCCATGACGCGTTCTTCATCGGGTCGAGCCGGATGGGGGCATTTGACCCCGCGCATGTGGCGGCGCTCCGTCCCGAGCGGCGCTATTACAACCTGGGGGTGCTGGGCAGTCGCCCGGCAGAACAGCTGGCGTTACTCCAGGCGCTGCACACCGCCGGGGTGACGATCCGCGAAGTGGTCGTCGGTCTGGAACTTTACCCCTTTCTCACCCCGCCGCCGCGCGACGCGCTGACCTATCGCCTGCCGCCCGAGGTCACCGGGGAATCCCGCCTGTCATTTCACCTCGCTTATCTCTGGCAGGTGGATTATCCGCGACTGGTCTCGCGGCTTATCCATCAATTCCACGCCGCGCCGCAGATGCACTTCGATTTTACCGGCAGCGGGCGCTACCTGCTCACCGGGCTCGAACGGGAACGGGCGGCGGATCCGCAGGCGTATCAGCAGCGCTATGTCCCCGACCTGCCGGAAAGCCCGCGCCCCGCTGGGCCGCCCCCGTGGCGTGCCGACGCGTTTGCCGAGCTGACCCGGCTGCGGGACTGGCTGCAGGCGCAGGGCACCACCGCCTGGTATTTCATCCACCCCTTCCATCCCGGCGATCTGACCAACGTCCCGGTGAGCGCGCCGGCCGAATTCGTGCGCCAGCTCCGCGCCCTCCTGCCGGCGGTGCACGATTTTTCGCGCGACGCGCGGTTCCTCTCCAGTCGCGATTACTACGACTACAAGCATTACACCTCCGTGGTGGCCGACGGCATTCTGCACGCGCTGTTCGCCGCGTCTCCCACCGCCTCACCGTCCGATTCCGCGGCTTTGGCCGGCGGGGGAGATTGAAGCCGTATGAGTGCGCAGGCGCGGATCAAACAAATGCTGGATCGGACCCGGCCGGAACAGTTTATTCCCGTCCTTTCCTACAATGAGGAGGACGGTCTGTTCTATGTCGATGGCGGCTTTGTCGGCGCCTGTTTCATGGGCGCCTTGTTGCCCGGCGTGGACGAAATGACCAGTTTGCGCCTGGCCAGCGCCTTGCGCACGCGTCAACCCCCGGGGACCTTCATCCAGTTCATGCAATTTGCCAGCCCCGACATCGAGCATCTGGTCGCGGGGTATAGCGGGCGGCGGGTGGGGATTACCCCGGACACCGACCCCCATCACTACCCAGGGCGGGCAGAGCAAATCGAGATCCTGCAGGAACTGGTCCGCCGCCGCACCCGGGCGATCAGCGCGGGCAAAACCACCGAATTGATCCCGCGGACCGGCATCCATTCCAATAATCCGGTGCTCGTCATCAGCATCAAGATTCCCGTGCCCAACGCCATCCCGTCGGAGCGGGAGTTCCGGGACGCCCACGACGCCATCATCAAGTTCCATGAGGCCCTGGAAACGGCGGGCCTGTCCCTGCGCCAGATGGGCAAGGCGGAATACCTGCTGCTGATGCGCCGCCTGCTGCACATGCGCGGCGCCCAGGAGCGGTGGGTGGACCCGGAGCGCCTGATCCGCGATCAGGTCTTTGAGCCGGGTGACGCGGTGAAAATCGATGGCGCCGATATCGAGCTCAACGACAGCGTGCTGCGGGTCCTGTCGGTCAAGACCTACCCGGAGACCATGGCCCTGGGGCGGATGCTGCCCCTCGCCGGCGATCCGGATGGCATTGACAACCAGATCCCCTGCCCCTTCACCCTCGTCACCACCCTGCACTATCCCGATCAGCGCAAGAAGACCGGCCTGGTGCGCTCGAAAAGCGGCGCCCTGAATTTTCAGGCCTATGGCCCGATCGTGAAATTCGCGCCGATCATCATGAAGAAGAAACAGGGAATCGACATCCTCATCGACGCGCTCAATGACGGCGATACGATCGTCGAGGTCAATTTCACCGTCACCCTGTATGAAGCCGACCGGATTGAGGCCGGCCGCGCCTCGGCCATGCTGCAAACCTATTACAGCTCGCTGGGCTTTCTCATGGCCGAGGAGAAGTACATCGCCTTCCCGGTGTTCTGGAACACCCTGCCGCTGTTTCCCGATGAGGAGTCGATCAAGCAAACCTACCGCTACAGCACCATGGCGGCGCGGCATGCCGCGGTGTTCCTGCCGGTGGTCGGCGAGTGGCGCGGCACGGGCCATGATCCGGCCATGCTCTTCTCCAGCCGGCGCGGCATGCCGGTGGAGCTGGATCTCTATCATTCGCCGACCTCCTACTCGGGGGTGGTGTTCGCCGAGTCCGGCGCCGGCAAGTCGTTCTTCACCAACCGCCTGATCGTCGACTATCTGAGTCTGGGCGGGAAAATCTGGGTGTTTGACGTCGGCCGCAGCTATTTCAAGCTGTGCAAGCTGCTGGGCGGCGAGTTCATGGAGTTTTCCGAGGACAGCAACATCTGCCTCAATCCGTTCACCCACGTGACCGATATTGACGAGGACCTGGATGTGCTCAAGGCGCTGATTGGCAAAATGGCCTCCCCAGGGGCCACCCTCAGCGCCTATCAGATGGCCAGCGTCGAAGAGGCGATCAAGCAGTGCTGGGGCCGCTACGGGCCGCATACCACCGTGACCCACCTAGCCGAGTATTTCCGCTTTCAGGAGGACCCCCGCGAAACCGACCTGTCGCGGCAGCTGTTCCCCTTCACCCGGGACGGCTCCTACGGGCGCTTCTTCGATGGCGACAACAATCTGCAGTTCGAGAACCGCTTCGTGGTCCTGGAACTCGATCACCTGAAAAGCAAACGCACCCTGCAACAGGTGGTCCTGTTGCAATTGCTGGCGCGCATCCAGGCCGAACTGTTCCTGCGCCCGGAACGTGTGCCGCGGATGATCATCGTCGACGAGGCCTGGGAGCTGCTCGCCGAGCGCGATAGCCCCGGCGACCAGCCGGGCATGGTGGCGCAGTTTCTCGAGGCCAGCTATCGCAAACTGCGCAAGGCCACCGCCGGGGCGGTGGTGGTGACCCAGTCGATTCGCGATCTGGCCTCGACCTCCGCCGGCCGGGCGATTGCCGAGAACGCCCCGTTCCGCTTCATTCTCGCCCAGCGCCCGGAATCGATCGACGCCGCCCTGCGCGAGGGGCTGCTGGCCATGACGCCGGACAAGGCCCATGTCATGAAGACCATTCACACCCAGCCGGGGAAATACAGCGAGGTGCTGGTCGACTGCCCCCTTGGTTGGGGGACGATGCGCCTGATCGAGGATCGGTTCACCCAGGTGCTGTTTTCCACCCGGGGCCCGGAGCGCGATGAGGTCATGGCGGCGATCAACGCCGGCGTGCCGCCCATCCGGGCGATCGAGGACTTTATTGAACGCCACGGCTGACCGCGGCAGAGAGCTTGACCATAACGCACCCTACGGATTCGCCCGCCCCCCCGGCCGCGCCCACCCGGCCCGCCGGCGGCGAGGGCTTTCTGCCGCTCTTTCTGGCGGTACTGACCGGCGGCCTGGTGGTCCTCGGTCTGCAGCTGTGGCAGGACGGGCTCGCGCCGCCGCCGGCGGCCCCGCGCCCGGCCTATGTCATCGTCGACAGCGACACCCTGCTGCAGGCGCAGCTGCAACAGGCGTTCACTCGCCCGGGCCGCCGCGAGGCCACTGTCGCGCCGCAGGTGGCCGCGGAGATGCGGCAGGCCCTCGAAACGGCCTTTGAGCGCTATACCCGGCAGGGCCTGGCGGTGCTGCATAAGGCCGCGGTCATCGCCGCCCCGCCGGCGTTGGATGTGACCGCGGCGGTGGCGCAGGACCTGGGCATCGCGCCGGAATTTCTCGACAGTGCCCGCCACTTCCAGCGCACCGGGGAATTGCCGGCGCTGCCGCCGGCGGCGGAGCCCGACCCGAGCCCGCCGGCGCCGGCGCCGGCTGCGCCATGAGCCCCGCCCGCTGGTGGCGCGGCCCGCGCGTGCGGATCGCCCTCTTCGCCCTGCTCTTCGTGCCCGGCGCCTGGCTGGGCGCCCACACCCTGCATGCCGCCTGGTCGGCGCAGTACCGGATTGGCCTGGATGTGCAGCGCGTGGCCTGCCTGCCCTGGCAGGTGTACCTCATTGCCCGGCAGCCCTATAAGCCGACGGTGGAGCGGGGCGACATCCTCATGTTTCGCACCGACCTGGCGCTGTTCCGCCGCCAGTTTCCCGGCGTGGACGCCATCGCCAAACTGGTGGCGGGCCTGCCGGGCGATCGTATCGAGGTGCGCGATAATCAACTGTTCATCAACGGGGTCTATTGGGACCGCCTGTGGCTGCTCGGTTTTCTTGAGGCGGAGGACGGCGCCTTCGATCGCACGTTCGTGGTCCCCGAGGGCCATTACTTCCTGGCAGGGACCGCGCCGGGCAGCTATGACGGCCGTTATTGGGGCACGATCACGGCAGAACAGGTGACGGGTTATGTACGGCCGATATGGTAAGTGGGTGCTGGGGGTGCTGTTGGCGCTCGGCAGTGGCGGGGCGCGGGCGGACCCGGTGGCGGACGTTCTGGGGGCGCTGCGCCAGCCCAGGCACCCCCCGGTGGCCCTGGAGGGTCTGGATGCGTTTCGCCGCGCCCCGGCGCCCGTCGCCGGGCTGCCCAGCGGCCCGTCCCAGGCGATCAGCACCTGGCTGCAGGCGGGAGGCCCGCCGGCGCCCACCGCGACCGCGCAGGCCCTGGCCGCGGAGATCCGCGCGCAGAGTCAGGCGTCCCTGGCCGCGTCGGCGGGTTTCCCGGCGGCGGGAGAGCGGGCGACCAATCCGCTGCGCGGCAAGACCCTGGTGTTCATCTCCCTGGGCATGCCGGATGCGGCGCTGAAAGCGCTGCTGGAGCAGGCGCGGGGCCGGGACGATGTGGTGTTCTATCTGCGCGGCTGGCAGCCGCCCAAGCTGCAGGCGGTCTTCGCCCACCTGCACCGGCTGATCGATCTGGAAAAAAACCCGGTGATCGTCCTGATCGACCCGCAGCCGTTCAAGGATTACCAGATCCAGCAGGTCCCGGTGTTCCTGGCCGAGGATCCCCGGGGCGGCCCCTTGCGGCGCCTGGACGGGGAAATCGCCCTGGAGGGGGCCCTCGCCCGCCTGCGCGCGGACGAGCCGTTGCCCGAACACCCCATTGGCCAACTGCATCCGATCGCGGAACCGGACATCATCGACTATGCGCGCGAGAAGGCCGCGCGTCTCGACTGGCCGACCCTGCTGGCGGAGGCGCGCACCCGCGCCAAGCAGCGCATCCAGGGCGTGGCCCTGCCGCCGGCGAAGCGGGATCAGACCTATTACGTGGATCTGAGCGTGCGGGTGAAACAGGATATCCACGGCCCCCACGGGCTGCTGGCGCGCGCGGGCACGGTGATCAATCCCTTGACGCAGGTGCTGGTGCGCAGCCACTACGTCTTTTTTGATCCGGCCTCCCCGGCGCAGCTCGCCATCGTCAAGGACTGGCTGCGCGAACACCGCAATGTGGTGCTGATCGCCACGGAACTCGCCCCCCTGTCCGAGGCGCGCGTGGCCTTGTCCGCGGAACTGGGCCAGCCCGTCTATCACCTCAACCCCACCCTGGCGAGCCGTTTTCAGCTGCGGGAAGTCCCGGCGCTGGCGATGGCCGAAGGGCCTTATCTCAAAGTGATCACCCGGAGCCCGCTGCTGACCCATGAGCACTGACCTGCCGCTCCCGGCGGAGACCGCCGCCACGCCCGCCACCTCGCCGCCGGGGGAGCCGCCACCGCCCGGGGCGCCGCCATCGGAGCCCACGCCCGGTCAGGGCGCGCCCCGCGCCGCCTGGCGCCCGCGGCTGGCCCGCGGCTGGCCGTGGCGGCGGCGGGCGGCGGTCACCCCCGGCCCCCTGGACCGCGACAGCGTCTTGCTGGAGGTCTGGCTGTTCCTGGTGCGGGAGCGCCGGCAGGCCCGGCGCCGCCATGTGGGGCTGGTGGTGCTGCTGGGGTTCCTGCTGGCCGCGCCGGCCCTGTTGCTCTCGGACCACGGGGTGAGTGAGTGGCTGACGCCGCGGGGTCCGACCATCCTGGCCGCGGTTGAGGTGTCCGGGGTGGTGGGCGCCAAGGCCGGCGTCGATGAGGAACGGGTGATCAAGGGGCTGCGCCGCGCCTACCAGGCGGCGCCCAAGGCTGTGGTGCTGCGCATCAATTCGCCCGGCGGGGCGCCGTATGTCGCCGAGCGCATCACCGCGGTGCTGGACGAACTCAAGGGGGAGTTCCCCCACATCCCGGTGTACGCGGTCATCGAAGGGGTAGGGGCCTCCGCCGCCTACCTGATCGCGATCCATGCCGACGAGATTATCGCCGGACGCTACAGCACCGTCGGCTCGATCGGCGCCGTGCTCAGCAGCTGGGACATGCATCGCCTGGCCGAGCGGGTGGAGGTAGGCAAGCACATCTTCGCCAGCGGCAGCCTCAAGGCCATGCTCGACCCCTTCCGGCCGCTGCAGGCGGCGGAGGCGGCCAAGGCGCAGGCGATCGTGGACAGTGTCGCGCAGGTCTTCGTCAGCGATGTGCAGGCGCAGCGTGGCCGCGCCCAGGCGCTGGATATGGCGGCGTTGACCACCGGCGAGGTCTGGGTGGGGGAACAGGCGGTGGCCCTGGGACTGGTGGACCGCCTGGGCACCCTGGAGACCCTGAGCCGGGAATTGGCGCTGAAGGTCGTGGACTTTACCGTCAAACCCAACCCCTTCGCCACGGGCCTGGCCGCGGTGGGGCGGCAGCTGACGGAGACCCTGCTGGCCACCGCGACCCAGCCGGTCTGGCGTTAACCCGGCGAGGAGGACGATCGTGACCGCGATAACCACAGCCTACCCGCGCCCCCGCCCCCGCCGCGGGCGGGGCCGCCTGCGCCTCGCCGTGTTGCTGGCGGGCTGGCTGGCGGCCAGTCTGGTCGGCGCGGCGCACGCCGCCGAGCCGGCCTTGCCATTGAAAGATATCGGCTGTCCCAATAGCGAGATCATGGGGGCGGGGCTGATAGACCGCATCTGCTGGAGCTGCCTCTTCCCCATCGCGCTGATGGGCGTCGAGTTGTTCAATATCAATGGCGCCGCGGCCCCCGAGGATCACGCCAACCAGGCGTTATGCATTTGCGGCGGCAGTCTCGAGGAACTGGAACTGCCGACGATCGGCTTCACCCTGGGTTATTGGCAACCGGCGCGGCTGCTGGAATTAACGCGCCTGCCCTACTGTTTCCCGGGCCTCGGCGGGCTGCGCGCCACCATGTCGCTGTCGACGGCGGGTGGCGCGGCGCAGGTGGGCATTCTGTCCTCCCAGGAAGTGGACCAGACCCAGACGGAAATCGACTTCGTCAATATTCACTACTATGCCTTCCCCCTGTTCGCCATGCTGGAATTGCTGGATTTTCCCTCCTGCAACCCCGATGGCTATATGACCTTCGACCTGCTGCAGATTGGCGAGGCCTACCCGAATTGGTATTCGGATGAGCTCTCGTTTCTGGTGCAGCCGGAATCCCTGGTGTTTGCCAATCCCTTTGCCCAGGCTGCGGCGATGCTGGAGTGCGGCTATATCGCCGCCATGGACGAACCCATCGATGATTGGTGGTGGACAGCCGGCTGCTGGGGGATGGTCTACCCCTTCTCCGGCAATATGCCGGTGAGCTCCCAGATTGTGAATAACTGGTCGCTGGCGTCGACCAAGTTCCTGTACATGCTGGGGCGGCTGAAAATGATCAAACGCACGGTCGGCAATGACGCCCTGTGCGAAGCGCAAGATATGCCGATTCTGCTCAAATCACAGTATCGGATGCAGATGGCGTTTCCGGTGGCCGAGACGGACGATTCGGCGACCGCGGCATGTGGTAACGGCGGCACCGACCCCCCGGAGGGCTGTGACACCCCGCCGGCGGGGGGCGGTGAAGGCGGCGGTGAAGGCGGCAGCATGAAAGAGGCGATCAAAGAATCCTCCTTCCGCATCCGCAAGCGGTGCTGTCACGCCTTGGGCGACAGCACGTTGTTGTGGGGGGATTGGCGCCATGTCCCGGTTACCGGGGAGGACGCGGTCTTCATCCTGTGGCAGTGGGTGGATTGCTGCCTGGGTGTGGTGCTTGACGGTTAAAGTAAATTATTAATGTTTCGTCATAAAAAGAAGTGGAAACCCGAAATAAGAAGTGGAAAAATCCACCTACCCCCGGCAAAAAAAAAAGTGGTAAAAACCCAAATAAAATTTATGGCTTCAACCCTCGATGAGTCGCTGGAGGGAGAGCGAGTTTATCCCTTGGCTCATCTTTTCACCTGGGCAACGTCAGGTTCCGGCACTTCCAGAGCAGTCATTTCCTGCTAGCTGTCTAGCCCACTGGGGGCTAACTCTAGGCGTCAAACCATGGACGGGTAGTCTAGCTGTCCCATGCCTCTTAGGCAGGTTCGTCAGAGGTCGCCGCCCGATCGGGCCTAGCTGGGTCCTGATGACACGGTCGCCCCAAGCCCAATCTGCCAGTGAGGCGGTGGTGGGCAAGATGGGGAGCATTCATGAATGACAGGTAAGTCAACCGAAGCCTCAAGTTTGCCTCTTTTAGTAATAGGGGTGTTGTCGCTAAGTCACGAGCCAGCGGCACAAGAGCGATACTGAATTCTGGCCGAGTAAGGTCTCGTTATGGTCCCGGCTTGCGAAAGAACGATCATAACCGACCAGAAGAAAAAGGTTCTTTGGCTGCTGCAGGCTACCCATGCATCCCAGTGGTCCCCATTGACGATCCAGGGGTGAGTAGCACAACCCATAAGGGGCCCTTGGAACGGGCCATCAACCGTAAGCGGACATACCTCAGACGACCGGCGGCGACCGGTCTGTAGCTATGCAGGCCCCCTCTCCCCTCTCCCCGGCCCTGCCCCACGTGCGGGGGGGTGAGGATCAGCAATGTGTGCCGATCAAGCCCTCTTGGGGCGTGAGGGGTCTGAACGGGGACGGGGTGGGATGCGGGCCTGCTTGCTGGTACTTCGGGCTGGAGCGGGAGCGCCCGGCGCCGCAGGCCTGGCGGTGCGTGCGGGAGCGGCATGCCACGGTGGCGGCCCTGTTCAACATCCTGGGGGCCGAGGTGATGGCCCAGTATGGGTACCTGGAAGAGGTGTGTGACGGGGGAGCGAGGCCCCGGCTCAGGTGGAGCCCCGGTCGGTGGTAGATATCCTCGATGACGGGCGGGTGGTGGCGTGGCGGGTGCCGTGCGGTTTCAGGGGTTTGACGCAGATAGTCGGCGATGAAGCGGTTCCCGCCCGTCCGACGGTGACGGCTCAGCGCCTTGCGGGGCGGCAAGCCGCGTGAGACGCCGCCAAGTGGAAGGTAACCAACAACAATCATTCCATTGACGGAATATTCCGGCTGGGCTATTTTTGGCTCATGACGTGGGAGGTTGAGTATACCGATGAATTCGGCGCCTGGTGGGCCGGCCTGACCGAGGGTGAACAAGAGTCCCTGGCGGCGTCGGTGCGCCTGCTGGAGGAGCGTGGGCCCGCCCTGGGTTACCCGCATAGCAGTGGCATCAGCGGAGCGAAGCACGGTCATCTGCGGGAGTTGCGAACCCAGCACGAGGGGCGCCCGCTGCGGACCTTATACGCGTTCGATCCGCGGCGGTCAGCGATCTTGCTGATCGGTGGCGACAAGACGGGCGACGATCGCTGGTATGTCACCCACATCCCGATCGCGGATCGGTTGTATGACGAGCACCTTGAACAACTCCGACAGGAAGGGCTGATCGATGGCTAACAAGTTCGCCGACCTGCGGGCGCGGATGACGCCCGAATCCCAGGCGCGCGCCGAGGCGCGGGCGCAAGCGCTGCTGGCGGAAATGCCGCTGCACGAACTACGGCAGGCGCGTGGCTTGTCGCAGAAGATGCTGGCCGAGGTCCTTCACGTCCAGCAGCCAGCCATCGCCAAGATCGAAAAGCGCACGGACATGTACATCTCGACGCTGCGCAGCCACATCGAGGCGATGGGCGGTCAACTGGAGATCGTGGCACGATTTCCTGACGGTACGGTGAAGATCAGCAATTTTGCCGCCCTGGGCGGCAATGCGATCCCCTGAGCCAGGTAACTCCGGCTTAATTCCCGCCGCGACGACCTGCCAGGTGGCGTGCAGAGATGACCATGGCGCACACGCGGCGGGGTGAAAAGCTCGGCTGGCTCGGCGGTTTCGCCGGCGCGTTCCTGTGGATACCTGTGCTGGCGGTGGTGTTCCTGGTCCAGGGAAAACTGCTGGCCGGGCTCCTCGGTCTGCCCCTCGGCGCCCTGGGATATGGCATCGTGGTCTGGTTCCGGCCCTGGCGTTTCCCGGACACGCCCTACTGGCGGCTGCTGATACCGCCTTACCTGGCGTTTAGCGCCGCGGTGGCGTGGGGGTTCTGGGCTTACGGAGCGGAGGCCGCGGCGGAGATGGACTGGTGGGAGATCAT
>CALMNY010000454.1 GCA_937872125.1 uncultured Candidatus Competibacteraceae bacterium
GGTGGTTAGTCCGCCGATAGTCAACCCACCAGCTTCCATCTGATGATGTTTGAGATTAGAGCATGACGCAACTTATTTCCAGTGAGGTCTCTCATGTCGCCATTAACCGCGCCATCTTCTCTGCATCCGGGGCCAGGGCTACTCCGCGCTCGGTCACCAGCGCATCCACCAGCGCCGCCGGGGTCACGTCGAACGACGGATTCCAGACTTCAGCCCCGGCGGCGGCGACCGGTTGCCCGCCCAACGTCAGCAATTCCTCGGCGGCGCGCTGCTCGATGGGAATGGCCGCGCCGTTGGGGATGTGCATATCCACGGTGGACGTGGGCGCCACCACCATGAATCGCACCCCGTGATAGCGCGCCGCCACCGCCAAGCCGTAGGTGCCGATCTTGTTGGCGACATCGCCATTGGCGGCGATTCGGTCCGCCCCGACGATGACCCAGCGCACCCTGCCGCACTGCATCAGCGCCGCCGCCGCGCCATCCGCCAGCAGCGTCACCGGAATGCCGTCCTCCGCCAGTTCCCAGGCGGTCAGTCGCGCGCCTTGCAACCAGGGTCGGGTCTCGTCGGCGTAAACCCGCTCGATCAGTCCCTGCTCATAACCCCGCCGGATGACTCCCAGCGCGGTGCCATAGCCGCCGGTGGCCAGCGCGCCGGCATTGCAATGGGTCAGTACCGCCCCGCGCGCGCCCAGCAGCGCCGCGCCCAGTCCGCCCATCCGCCGGTTGGCGGCGATATCCTCTTCATGAATCATCCGCGCTTCGGTCAGCAACCGTTCCGCCGGATCGCCGGCGGTTTGGGCGATGACCCGCTCCATGCGCCGCAACGCCCAAACCAGGTTGACAGCGGTCGGGCGGGCGGCGGCCAATGCAGCGAGATCGTCGCCGATCCGCTCGCGCCAGTGATCCGGACTCTCGACGTGGCGGGCGCGCGCCGCCAATACGACGCCATAGGCAGCGGCGATGCCAATCGCCGGCGCGCCCCGCACCACCATGTCTTGAATAGCCTTGGCGACTTCCGCCGCGTCCGTCAGCCGCCGATAGAGCAGCGCGCCCGGCAATTGGCGCTGATCCAGCAGTTCCAAGGCATTCTCGCGCCAGACGACGGCGCGGATGCGATCATGAAGAGGGGTCACAGCGATTGAATCCAATTGAAAATTTAGCCGTCATCCGACGCTGCTCAAGACAATTGTGTTTTTACAACAAGCAGAATTCAGGCGGGATTATCACAAAAAATTGCTTGCCAAAATGCTAAGATAACGCGCAAAATGCAAGCATTTATTGCTGGCACAACATTTTTTTGCAATTCTGACACAACGTTGTATCATTACATCATGACCGGCCGGTTCGCCGTTCCGGTATGCTGATTGAGTGGATGATCGCGGTTCGATCGAGCGTGGTCTCTGCGATTCAAAGTTTGAACGTACCGTGCACAGAATTTTCTGAGTGCCTGTTTGGGAGAGTATACCGATGAAAGTAAAACTGCATAAGCTTGGCTTGGGCCTGGCTGCCTCTGTGGTGCTGTTCGCCGCCCTGCCCGCGCACGCGGCCAACAAGTATGGCTGCATCTACGCCGTGGATCCGTGGGACAGGATCGTCAAGGATCCCTATGGCCGTTGCATCCGCACGCCCTACTGGACCGCTGACAAGGATGTGGCCGAGTGCGGCGGCGGCGCACCGGTCGAACCGGCGCAGCCGACGTGCGAAAAGGTCACGCTCGGCACCGACGCGCTCTTCGCCTTCGATCGCTACGATCTGAAACCGACAGGGCAGGCCAGGCTAAACCAGTTGGCGTCCGACATCAATCGGGCTGAGCGGGTCTCCACGGTCAAGGTGGTCGGCCACACCGACAGCAAGGGCACCGACGCCTACAACATGCGGCTGGGCCAGCGCCGCGCCGACACCGTGGCCAGCTTCCTGGTGTCCAGGAACGTGCCCGCCGCCAAGATCCGCGCCAGCAGCATGGGCGAGTCTCAGCCGGTCGCGCCCAACACCCTGCCCAATGGCAGGGACAATCCGGAAGGTCGCGCTCTGAATCGCCGGGTGGAAGTCACCACCGTCACGGATATGTGCCGCGAGTAATTCCCTGGCGGTTTTGTCCTGCTAAATCCACGCCCCGGTTCGCCGGGGCGTTTTTTTGCGCTCCGAATATCCGCCGTTATAATCCGCGCGCCCCGTTCGGAGAATCCCCGCCATGCCGCAACCCATCGCCACCCTGCTTAACGCCCGCTGGATCGTACCGGTCGAACCGGAAGGGCAGGTGCTGGAGCATCACGCTCTGGCGATTGAGGAGGGCCGTATCCTCGCGCTTCTGCCCCAAGTGGAAGCGGCGGTTCGCTACCGCGCGGCCACCTGCCTCAACTTCGACCACCACGTTCTGCTGCCCGGCCTGATCAACGCCCACACCCACGCCAGCATGACCCTGTTGCGGGGCTTCGCCGACGATCTGCCGCTGATGCGCTGGCTGCAAGAGCATATCTGGCCGGCGGAAACCCGCTGGGTTGATCCTGACTTCGTCCGCGACGGCAGCCGGCTGGCTATGGCGGAGATGCTGCGTGGCGGCGTGACCTGTTTCAACGACATGTATTTCTTCCCGGAAGTGACCGCTGCCGTGGCGCGGGACTGCGGGATGCGCGCCTGCGTGGGTCTGATCGCCGTTGATTTTCCCACCGCCTACGCCCGCGATCTGGACGAGTATTTGGACAAGGGGTTGGCGCTGCACACGGCGTTGCAGGCTGAACCCTGCCTGCATACCGCGTTTGCCCCCCATGCGGCGTACACGGTCTCAGCTCCGGCGCTGGAACGGATCGGTCGGTTGGCGGCGGACCTGGCGATTCCGGTCCACATTCACCTCCACGAAACTGCTGCTGAAGTCGCCGATTTTCAGGCCCGGCACGGCAGTCGGCCGCTGGCGCGGCTGGCGCAACTGGGACTGTTGTCGCCGCGCCTGCTGGCGGTCCACATGACCCAGCTCGAACCGGCTGAAATGGACTGGCTGGCGCAAGCGGGCGCTCACGTCGCCCATTGCCCGGAATCCAATCTCAAGCTGGCCAACGGCTTCTGCCCGACGGCCCGGCTCGACGCCGCCGGGGTCAATGTCGCCATCGGCACCGATGGCGCGGCCAGCAATAATGATCTCGATCTGTTCGGCGAACTGCGCGCTGCCGCCCTGCTCGGCAAGGCCGTGGCGGGCGATCCCGCCGTGCTGCCCGCCGCGCGGGTGCTGCGCATGGCTACGCTGAACGGTGCGCGGGCGCTGGGGCTGGGCGATGAGATCGGCTCGCTCGAACCCGGCAAGGCCGCCGACCTGATCGCCGTGGATCTCGGCCAGCCGGAAACCGAACCGGTCTACCATCCCATCTCGCAACTGGTCTACGCCGTTGGCCGCCATCAGGTCAGCGATGTTTGGGTCGCCGGTCAGCGGCTGCTGGCCGACCGGCGCCTGACCACGCTGGACCTGGCTGAGATTCTCCAGCGCGCGCGCGACTGGCGGGACAAAATTCAGGCGGGCCACCGGGCGTAAATCGCGCTGTCCGCCAGTCAAAGCCACCAGCAAACCCTTCCATAACTCCTTCGTTTTAAGGTACTCCAGGCTATGACGACCGCCCCTCTCAATGTGGATGAACAGGAACTCGCCAAATTCGAGGCGCTCGCCAGCCGCTGGTGGGACCCGGATAGCGAGTTCAAACCCCTGCACGACATCAACCCCCTGCGGCTGGATTACATCGCTGAACGGGTCGGCGACCTGGCTGGCCAGCAGGTGCTGGATGTCGGTTGTGGCGGTGGCATCCTGGCCGAGAGCATGGCCCTGCGCGGCGCTCAGGTGCTGGGCATTGACATGGGCGAAGCGCCGCTGGCGGTGGCGCAGTTACACCAACTGGAATCCGGGGTGGAACTGGAGTACCGGCGCACCACGGCGGAACAACTGGCGGAAAGCGAAGCCGCCCACTTCGACGTGGTGACCTGCATGGAGATGCTGGAACATGTCCCCGATCCAGCTTCAACGATTCGGGCCTGCGCCCGGCTGGTCAAACCGGGTGGCCATCTGTTCTTCTCCACCATCAACCGCAACCCGAAGTCGTATTTATTCGCCATCATCGGCGCGGAATACGTGTTGCGGCTGCTGCCCAGAGGCACGCACGACTACCGCAAATTCGTCCGTCCTTCGGAACTGGACGGCTGGATTCGCGCCGCCGGGCTGACGCTCCGCCAGATCACCGGCTTGCATTACAACCCGCTGACTGGGCGCTACTGGCTGGGGCCGGGCGTCAGGGTCAACTATATGGTCCATTGCCAGCCGGATGCAGCGGCATGAACCCGCCGCCGCGCGCCTGCGTGCTGTTCGACCTGGACGGTACCCTGCTGGACACCGCTCCCGATTTGACAGCGGCTCTGAACCGGCTGCGGCGCGAGCGCGGCGACCCTGAACTGTCGCCCGCCGCCATCCGGCCCACCGTGTCTCACGGCTCGCCGGGGATGCTGAAGCTCGGCTTCGGCCTGGAGCCTGATGACGCCCGCTATGCTGAATTGAATCAGCGGTTTCTGGCCTTGTACCGCGAGGCCATCGCCGTGCAAACCGCGCTGTTTCCCGGCATGGCCGAGGTGTTGACCCACTTGGAAGCCGTTGGCATCCCCTGGGGCGTGGTCACCAACAAGCCGGGCTGGCTGACCGAACCGTTGCTGAAAGCCTTGGCGCTATGGGCGCGGGCGGCCTGCGTGGTCAGCGGCGATACCCTGGATAAACGCAAGCCGGACCCTGAGCCGTTGTGGTACGCCTGCGAACGAGTAGGGGTCGCGCCCGCCTGCGCCCTGTATGTCGGCGACGCCGAGCGGGATGTGCAGGCGGGCAACCGGGCCGGGATGACGACCCTGGTGGCTGGATTTGGCTATCTGGGGGCGGAAGATCGGCCGGAGGAGTGGGGGGCGGCCGGCCTGCTGAACCAGCCGACTGATTTGCTGGGCTGGCTGGCTGGGGCGGGTCGCGGCTAGGGTTTGGCGGCAGTGCTGACCGTCGGTGCAGCACTGCCTGGCGCCAGCCACCACCAGACGCCGCCTGCCGCCAGCACGCCCAGCACAAGGACCAGCAACGACGCGCGCCGCCACAGGCGTCGCCCCCACGTCAGGGTGGGTGAAGATGCCGCCGACCGCGCCCAGAGGACGGTAACGTTATCCTGATGAAGATGGTGATGTTCCGCCACCGCCGCCAATAACCGGGCGCAAGGGCGGTCTTCGGCCTGGATCCGGCTCAGCAACGCGGCGATTTCCTTTTCATCCAGGGTCAACAGGCCATCGCTGGCCAGCAGAATCTGATCACCGGGTTCCAGCGGATAGGCTTGGCGCGCCAAGTCCACCAGTTCCAGTTCGGCGCCGGTCACGGCGCTGATCAGCGCATTGCGGTCGGGATGACGGGCGGCTTCAGCGGCGCTGATCTCCCCGATGTTCACCTGATAGGCCAGGATGCTGCGATAGGCGTGATCCTGATTCAAGCGGTGCAGCCGCCCTCGCTGCCACAGCCACAACGGCGAGTCGCCTACGCTGATCCAGTACAGTCCTTCTTCCGCCACCACCACGGCCAGTACGGTGCAACCCATCCCGCGCAGCCCCTGGGGATCGCTCGCCACATCCCGCGCCATCTGCGCGTTGACGCAGGCCAGGGTTTGTTCCAGACGCTGGGGAATGGCGGCGGCGGACACTGTGCCGTAGGCTTGGACAAAACTGCGCACCGCCAGGGCGCTAGCCCGGGCGCCGGCCTGCTCACCGCCCATGCCGTCGGCCAGTACCAGCAATAGATCACCGGCTTCCAACTCCGGCGGCAATTCGAAGACCCCGTAGTCATCCTCTTGCCGGGAGCGGTTGCCCAGCGCCGCGCCTTCGTCATGCACCCACGCCGCCATATTACCCATCCTCCCAGCGTTAGCTGCCGTCGCGCCAGTCGAAATCCGGCCCGCAGAGTGGCACGAACCGCAACTGAGTCTGGCCAAATCCCACCGTATCGCCGCTTGTTAGTTCTACGGATTCCTGAACCGGCTCGCCGTTCCGCCGCGTCTCCGCAGCAATCGATTGGGCCAGGTAAAACCGGCGGGACCGCGTGGCGTAAATGATCGCTGCATGATTTTCAGGCGCGATAGCCGGATCGCCAAAATTCAGCCGAACCCGGGCATTTGGCCCACTGCCGATATCGTTGATGCCATAACCGAGCCGCAGGATCTCGCCGCGCCCTGGCCCCGCGATGATCGCCAACCAGCCGACCACCGGACCGGACGGCGCGTTGAGGGGTGCATTGATCGCAGGGGGGGTAGGCCGCGCCTGTTCCGCGGGCTCGGTCTGGACGCTGCGCTGAGGTGGGGCGACCGGTCCCGGAGGCGGAGGGGTAGGGCGGGCCTTCTCCGCCGGCTCGGCCCGAGCGATGCGTCGGGTCGGCTCGACCGGTTCCGGGATGGTTGGACCCTTTTTAAAGAAGCCGCGATAAAGAGGCATAGACCTGATTTCTCCTGCGGTCGCATGCGGGGTGCTCATTGATCTTCAAGTCGGAAGTGCAGGCGCACCTCGCCCAGTTCCACCACATCACCATGGTTCAGCACCTGGCTTTGAATGCGTCGTCCGTTCACCCAGGTTCCGTTGGTCGAATCGAGATCGCAGATTTGAAAGGTGCCATCCGGCAGGTGATAAATCTCGGCATGATGGCTGGAAACCGAATCGTTGTTGAAGCAAAGATCATTATCCTGTCCCCGGCCCAGTCGGCATAACGGCGAGCGCAAGCGCAGATCACCCTTGCCTGGTATATCGGTGCGAATAAATCGCGCCCGCACAAGCATGGTTTCTGGTTGGCTGGAGCGTCGCCGTGAAAAAGGCCAGAACGTCAGTTTCATTTGCTATTGAATCCGGTCGAAGCGGGGGATTCCCAAGGATTAGTAGTGCGTAGCGCAGGCGTGCTGCGCGTCGGTTTGGCCGGCGTTACGATCGTCGGCTCGGTTCTGGACCGGGGACGGCGTTCTCTTTTTGGCCGGGGCGTCTTCTTGGTTCGGGTGGGTTCGGCCTGGCGCGCTGGTGCTTTTTTAGCCGTATCCGGTTTGGGGGTAACCTGAGTTGTGGTTGGTTGCGCTGCGCCGGACTGGGGGCGAACCCTGCTGCTGGGCGCCAGCGCCGGCGGTGTTGGGGAGGGCGGCGCCGCAGTTCCCGTTGTTACCGTGGATGCTGGCGCTTTTGGCGTCGCCGGTTCTTCCTGGAAGGGAGCGGGTTGTGCGGTCGCCGGTTCTTCCTGGA
>CALMNY010000455.1 GCA_937872125.1 uncultured Candidatus Competibacteraceae bacterium
GTTCCTGATTCTGGTCGGGGCTGTCGGCAACCTGATAGACCGGGCCTGGCTAGGGCAGGTCATTGATTTCATACAGCTTTATTATGACCGCTGGTACTGGCCAGCCTTCAACATCGCCGATTCGGCCATCACCATCGGCGCCGTGCTACTGGTGCTGGAAAGTTTGTGGTCCCGGAATGCGGGCGACGTGAAAGATCCCGCCGCCTAGCCGCCCCGTGATACAAGCGGTTGAGGTGAGGGCTGCAAAATCAGAGAGCGGGGTGGGCCATCCCATCCGCTTTTCACGCCACCCACACCAGCACCGCCGGCAGCGTCACCAGCGCCGCTGCCGTTTCCACCGTGACAATGGCGGCGATCAGCGACGTATCGCCATTCAGTTGCCGCGCCAGAATATACGCCGTGGGCGCCCCCGGCAGCGCCGCAAACGTCACCAGCACTGCTGTTTCCAACCGCCCCGGTTGCAACAAGCCACACAGCGCCGCCGCCAACATCGGCAAAACCAGCAATTTCAGCGTGCTGACTGCTGCCAGTAATCCCGGCCGGCCCAGCCCTTCCAGCCGCAGCCCGGCGCCGACCGCCAGCAATCCCAGCGGCAGGGCTGCCCGCGCCAGAATGTCCAGCACCGCCGCCGAACCCCACGGCAAGCCGATGCCGCTCAGGTTCAACCCGATCCCGGTCAGACAGCCCAGGATCAGCGGATTGGTCAGCAACCCGCGCGCCACACCGGCCACGGTGGCTGAACCGCCGGCATGAACCGTCAGCACCAGCACGCACAGCACGTTGATCAGCGGAATCATGATCGCCATCACCAGCGCCGCCACCGTGCCGCCCTCGGTCTGAAATACCGCCAGCGCCACTGCCAGCCCGACGTAGGTGTTGAAGCGGATCGCACCCTGATACACCGAGGTAAACGCCGGCCCGTCCACCTTCAGCCAGGGTCGCAGCGCGTAGACCAGCGCCGTCATGCCCAGCAGCAGCATCACGATCACGGCCGCCACCGGCCCGACCGCATAATCGCCCAGGCGGGCCAGCGCCAGCCGCTGCACCAGCAGCGCCGGGAACAGAATGAAATAGGTGAAGCGCTCGGCCGCCGGCCAGAACCCGTCTCCGGGAAACCCGAACCGCCGCAAGCCAAGGCCCAACAGGATCAGCGTGAAAATCGGTCCGAGCGCACCGAGGATGATGGGGAGCTGGTTCACGCGGCTTCGCCGCAGAAGCGCCCGATCAGCTTGCGCAACAGTTCCAGCGTCGGCTCGATCATCGCCAGCGCCAGATACTCATCGGGCTGATGCGCGCAGTCTACCCCGCCCGGCCCCAGAATCACTGTTTCCATCCCCAGCGCGGTCAGATACGGCCCCTCGGTGCCAAAGCTCACCGCCCCCGCCGGCGCGTCGGTCAGTTCCTCGGTCACCCGCACAATGGCGGCCGTCGCCGGTGTTTCCAATGCTTCGATGCCCTCGAACAGCGGGGTAAAGCTCAGTTCCAGCTCGCTATCGGCCAGCAATTTTTCCAACCGGCCATGCAACTCGCCGCGTACCTCGGCCAGCGCCATTCCCGGCAAGGGCCGAATGTCAATATGCAATTCGCAGTCAGCGCAAATCCGGTTCGGATTGTCGCCGCCGTGAATCCGTCCCAGATTGAGCGTTGGCACGGGTACTTCGAACTGCGGATTGTGATAGCGCACCTGCAATTCCGTCCGCCAGCGTAACAAGTCGCCGATCACCCGGTGCATCCCTTCCAGCGCGTTCACCCCCAGCGCCGGATTGCTGGAATGGCCTGCTTTACCCTCCAGCCGGATCGCTTCCATCAGAATGCCCTTATGCAGCCGCACCGGCTTCAACCCGGTCGGCTCGCCGATCAGGGCATAGCGCCCCAGCGGCTGGCCCGCCGCCGCCAGCGCCCGGGCGCCATCCATCCCGCTCTCCTCATCCGCCGTGGCCAGAATCACCAGCGGCTGACGCAACGTCTGTGCTGCGAATTCCTGCGCCGCCGCGATGGCCAGCGCCAGAAAGGACTTCATGTCCGCTGAACCCAGCCCATAAATCCGCCCATCCGCCACCGTCCCGCCGAAGGGATCGAACCGCCAGCGGCCCGCATCGTAAGGCACGGTGTCGGTATGGCCGGCCAGCACCAACCCGCCCGGCCCACGGCCCAGCACAGCGATCAGGTTGGCCTTGTCGGGCTGCCCTGGCAGCGGCTCGATCCGCACGGCGAAGCCGGCGTCCTCCAGCCAGCCAGCCAGCAGTTCAATCACCGGCCGGTTGCTCTGATCGAACTGCGGCGACACGCTGCTCACCGAGGGCGTGGCGATCAATTGACGAATCCGGTCCAGCACCGGGAATAACGGGGTCGGCATGAGGTTTTTCACTGGCGATGACGATGAGTGTTGCGTAATAATACAATCATTATCGGCCAGCGTCCTGCGCTGACCGTGACCGCCGTCGCCAAGCCGTGTGTCCGCTTTTCTTGCGCGCCTGACCTGCTCCGTTTCGGACCCCTTCGACTCCCCAATGTTGCGTCTTGCCACCCTGGATGATCTTCCGGCCCTGCTGGTTATTGAACAGCAATGCTTTCGCACCGACCGGCTGTCGCGCCGCAGTTTCCGCCACCTGCTCCGTCGCGGCCACGCCGTCACCCTGGTGGAGGAGGACGCCGACCGCATCCGTGGCTACGTGCTGCTGCTGTTCTCGCAGGGCGCGTCCATGGCCCGGCTCTACTCGATCGCCGTCCATCCCGAGTTCGCCCGGCGCGGGCTTGGCGACCGCTTGCTGGAAGCGGCTGAAACCGCCGCCCTGGAGCGCGATTGCGTGTCCATGCGGCTGGAGGTGCGCCGCGACAATCCCGCCTCGCTGAACCTGTTCCGCCGCCACGGCTACCGCCAGTTCAAGGAAGTGCTGGACTATTATGAAGACCACATGGCCGCACTGCGTTTCGAGAAGCGGCTGGTTCCTCATCTCAAAGCCGATCTGGTCAGGACGCCCTACTACCAGCAGACGCTCGATTTCACCTGCGGCCCGGCGGCGTTGATGATGGCGATGAAGGCGCTGGACCCCAGCCTCGAACTCGACCGCAAGCTGGAATTGCGGCTGTGGCGCGAGGCCACCACCATCTTCATGACTTCCGGCCACGGCGGCTGCGGTCCCTACGGGCTGGCGCTGTCGGCTTACCGGCGCGGCTTCGACCTGGAAATCCACGTCAACGAGGACGGTGTGTTTCTGGTGGATTCGGTGCGCAGCCCGGAGAAGAAGGAAGTCATGCGGCTGGTGCAGGAAGACTGGATCGAGGAACTGAGCGGTCTGCCGGTTATCCTGCATCGCGGCAGCCTGGGCGTGGAGGAGTTGCGTCAGAAGTTCGAGGCTGGCGGCATTCCGCTGGTGCTGATCAGTTCCTACCGCATCTATGGCGAGCGTTTCCCGCACTGGGTAGTGGTCACCGGCTTCGATGATCATTACATCTATGTCCACGATCCGCTGGTGGATAGCGACGAAGGGGAAACTGTCGCCGATTCCGTCAACATGCCGATCCCGCACCGGGAATTCCGGCGCATGGCCCGTTACGGCAAGGCCGGACAAAAAGCCGTGCTGATTCTCTACCGTTCCCACCGCCGGTCGGAACCGGCGGCGCCATCACTGTCTTAACCGCATTCCCAACGGCGTCAGGAGCGCCGAGTTCAACCGATGGCCGATCACATCATCCTGGTGGAAAATCCCACCGACTGGAAAGCGAACTTTCCGAACCTGCCTGTCGTCGCCGCCAAAGACTATCTGGCCAAGCCCGAATACTCCTCGACCGGCCGCAATCTGCGGGTGCTGAACCTCTGCCGCAGCTACCGCTACCTCAGTGTCGGTTATTACTGTTCGCTGCTGGCCGAGGCCCGTCGCCACCGGGTCATCCCCAGCGTGCGCACGCTCAACGACCTCAGCCGCAAGTCCATCTACAGCCTGGACATCGAGGACCTGGACGATCACGTCCAGCAGGTGCTGGGCAAACCCCGGCCCGGCTTTACCGCCACCGCTTTTGAACTGGATATCTACTTCGGCCAATGCCCGGCCAGGGAATTGCAGGAACTGGCCCGGCAACTGTTCGACGCTTTCCGCTCGCCACTGCTGCGGGTGGAATTCCGCTTGCAGGGCAAATGGCGCATCGCCACCATCAAGGCCTTGCACCTGCATTCGCTGTCCGCCGAACAGGAAGAAATATTCATGAGCGCGCTGACGACGTATCTCAGCCGGCGCTGGCGGCAACCCCGGGCGCGCAGCAACTACCGCTACGATCTGGCGATGCTGCACAATCCCAAGGAGGAAATGCCACCCTCCAACCCCAAAGCGTTGCAACAGTTCATCAAGACCGGGCGCGAGTGCGGGGTCAACGTCGAACTGATCGAGAAGAAGGATTACGGGCGGCTGGCCGAATTCGACGCCCTGTTTATCCGCGAAACCACCGGTATTGATCACTACACCTACCAGTTCGCCAAAAAAGCCGAAAGCGAAGGCATGGTGGTGATTGACGATCCCGACTCGATTCTCAAATGCACCAACAAGGTCTATCTGGACGAACTGCTGCGCACCCATCGCATTCGTACCCCCAGGACCGTCATTGTCCGCCGCGATAATCTGGAGCGGGTGGACAGCGAGATCGCCTATCCCATCGTGCTGAAGATTCCCGATGGCTCGTTCTCGCGCGGGGTGTTCAAGGTCAACGAGCGCGCCGAACTGCTGGAAGTCGCCGGCAAGCTGTTCAAGTCCTCCGATCTGGTGCTGGCCCAGGAATTTCTCTACACCGAATTTGACTGGCGGGTAGGGATTCTCAACAAGACGCCGCTGTTCGTCTGCCAGTACTTCATGTCCAAGGAGCACTGGCAGATTTACAACCATGAATCCGGCAAAACGCGCGGCGTCCGTGAGGGCGATTCCAAGACGTTCCGGGTTGAGGACGCCCCGGAAATCGTGGTTAAAACCGCGCTCAAAGCCGCCGGCCTGATTGGCAACGGCTTCTATGGCGTGGACCTGAAACAGACCGCCAAAGGCGTCGTAGTGATCGAGATCAACGACAACCCCAACATTGATCAAGGCGTCGAAGACACCGTGCTCAAGGAAGAGCTGTATCGCACGATCATCGAGGATTTGGTCTGGCGGCTGGACCGCAAGCGCGGGAAGTAGCTATCCCCCGGCGGAGCCGGGGCTTTAATTGGAGCGCGCCTCAAAGAGGCCTTAAAACCGTGAGCCGCTCAAGGCGGCAGGACTGCGTGGATAAAATTATGTTGGGCAACTATTGCGCGCCGCCTCATTTGGCACGAAAAACCGCCTCATTTGGCAAATAACAAGATTGATTCTCATTGAGCGCCAACCAAGGCGGCTCGTTGCAAACAGGTGGTGGTTAATACACGAGGCCCCTATCCCAGGAATCTCCCAGTCTGATTCTGGTTTGGGGGAGAGCAAGAGCGATAACTGCTTGATTTAATGGTGGCTACGGGTGGACTTGAACCACCGACACCGGCATTATGAGT
>CALMNY010000456.1 GCA_937872125.1 uncultured Candidatus Competibacteraceae bacterium
GCTCGGCAGCCGCCCATCGGATGCGCAAATTGCCGAATGGCTGTCCCAGGCCATCGCTGGTCATGGTCGGGGCAACCTGATCGAAGCGCAAACGCTGTACGAGCGCATCCTCACCTATCGGCCCCATTATCCCGAAGTCTTGAATTTTCTGGGGATTCTTCAACAGCAACGCGGCCAGTCAGTGCAGGCGGAACTGCTGATCCGCCGGGCCATCGCCCGCGCGCCCGGTTACGCGGCGGCCTATACCAATCTCGGCAACGTGCTGTTGATTCAGGGACGGCACGAGGACGCCATCGCCGCCTACCGGCAGGCGGTCCGCTTCAAACCCGACGAGGTGGAAGCGTGTGTCAATCTGGGCGCGGTGCTGCGGGGCCTGGGCCGGTTGCCGGAAGCGCTCGACGCCTATCAACAGGCCAGCGCGTGGCGGCCAACCGACGCCAACATTCATTATCACCGGGGCCTGATCCTGGCGGAACTGAGTCGGTTGGAAGACGCCATCCAGGCCCTGCGCGCGGCCTTGCAACAGGATGCCGTTCATCTCGGCGCGGTCCGGGCGCTGGGTACGCTCCTGCATCGTCGGGGCGAGGTGGATGAAGCGCGGATCGTGTTCGGCAATGCGGTGTTTCAACTGGGCGAGGCGGAGGAAGCCTTAAAGCTGTTGCAATACTGGTTGCAATTAATACCGGATGATCCCATCGCCCAGCATCGTCTGGCGGCGTGGTTTGGCGGGGAAAAGCCGGCGCGCGCTTCCGATGGGTATGTGACCTATCTGTTTGATCGCTATGCCGATTGCTTCGATGACCATCTGGTCGGAGAACTCGGCTATCAGGCCCCGGCCGTGATCGGGGCGCGGCTGGCCGAAGTGCTGGGGACGCCTTCTGCCCAGCTTGATGTGCTGGACGCCGGTTGCGGCACTGGATTGTGTCAGCCCATTTTGCGGCCCTACGCGCGTCATCTGACCGGAGTGGATTTGTCGCCGGGCATGATTCAAAAGGCGCGCGAGCGGGACGGTTACGATGAACTGGTGATGGCCGAACTGACTGCGTTTTTAAATGAGCGGCCCGGCGCCTACGATCTGATCGCGTCCGCCGACACCGTGGTTTATTTTGGCGCGCTGGAGTCGGTGCTGGCCGCCGCCACTCAAGCCCTGCGCCCAGGCGGCTGGCTGGCGTTCACGGCGGAGCAAACGACGGTGGACGCAGCGCCGGAGGGCCATTTTCTCAACAAAAGCGGCCGCTATAGCCATACGGCGGAATACCTGGAGCGGGCGCTGGCGGGTGCTGGCCTCGAACAGGTCACGCGGATGGACGCCACCCTGCGCCAGGAGAATAATCAACCGGTGGTGGGCCATATCGTGCTGGCCCGTAAACCCACTATTATGGTTTGATGAATCACTGGATTCTTGGCGGCGGCGCGGCTATCTTGCGCCATCTTTGTGCGCGACTGGCGGTTGGGGTTCCAGGATTGCGCGATGTTCAGGGTTGCTCACTCGGGGGACGTTCTGGATGGTGGCGTTTGATGAGATCAAGCTGTTGATCGGTGAAATCCTGCAACTGGGCGATCGGGTGCAGGCGTTCGACTTGGAGACCCCATTGCTGGGGAGCATCCCGGAATTCGACTCCATGGCGGTGCTGACCCTGATCCACGCGCTGGAGCAACAGTTCGGGATACAAATCGCCGATGACGAGATCAGCGCCGAAACCTTCGAGACTGTGGGCCGGGTTTACCAGTTTGTTTGCGACAAGGTGATGGCGGCGGCGTGAGATCGGGAGCAGCGGCCGCCGTGTTGATCAGGTAAAGCTTCCTCTAACTTTCCTTTCCCCGATGAATGGAAGAAAGGATGGGGTGCGTGCTTGTGAACGATTCGCCATGACCGAACTTCAACAACTGTTGCAACTCATGGCTCGGTTGCGCGACCCGGAACGCGGCTGTCCGTGGGACCGGCAGCAGACCTACGCCACCATCGTCCCGCACACCATCGAGGAAGCTTACGAAGTCGCCGACGCCATCGCCCGCGAGGA
>CALMNY010000457.1 GCA_937872125.1 uncultured Candidatus Competibacteraceae bacterium
GTTGTTCGCCAAACGCCAGATAGGTGCGCGCCTGTTTGAGCAGCAGTTCGATATCAAAGCCGCTGGAATCGGGAGGGACGGTGTGCTCGGCCATGGTCGGAGAGGACAGTGGGTTTGGAGAATTTCAGTATAGTCGGTTAAACCGATAGCGTTAGCTGTCGCAACCGACCCGGCGCTTCACGGCGTATCGCGCTTGGGGACCGGCAAGCCCTGGGCGATGGCCTCGGCTCTGAATTGCTTGAGCCGGGCGCGCAACTGCGCTTCCTGATTGGGCGAAAGGCCTGGATTCCGGAGTCCCGCTTCAAGTTGCTCGATGGCTGGCAGCAGTTCGCCGTTGAGATAGTGGTACTCAGCCATGGTGGCATGGGTCGCCGCCAGATCGCCGGAACGCTGCGCCGCCTGGGCGTAGCTCGCATACAGCGCCGGATCGTTGGGCCGCCGGCGCAAGTGCGGCTGCATCAACCGCATCGCCAGCTTCGGATCGCCCTGGGTGGCGAGGGCGCGGCCATAGTGCATCGCCAGAGTGAAATCATCGGGATAGATCTGCCGCGCTTCCTCAAACAGTCGCCACCCCTGCGCCCGGTCGCCCCGCGCCAGCGCCAGTTCAGCCGCTTCGATGCGGAAGGCCAGTCGGTCAGAATCACTGCGGAGCAGACGATTAATTTGTTGCTGGGCGTCGTCGTAACGGCCCGCCTGCCGCAGCGCCAGCGCATAGGCGTAACGTTCGGCGGTTTCGCTGGCGTAGCCGCCCCTGGCCAGCGTGGTTTCAAGATCGCGGATCAGGGAATTATTATCGTCCGTCGCCTGCACCCGCACCCGCGCCTTGGCCAGGTCATAAGCTTTGCGGTCGCGCGGCGTGGTTCGCCGTACCGGTGGAATTTCAATCCGGTCCTGGGTATCGGCGGCGCGGCTTTCCGGCCGGGGATGGGTCAACAGCATTTCCGGAATTCGGTTGCGCGCCTCGCCGCCCGCCATGCGCTCCAGCTTGGCGAAGAAGTCGCTCATGCCCCTGGGATCGAAACCGGCCCTCGCCAGAAGTTGCATTCCAATCCGGTCGGCCTCCTGCTCATTGGCGCGGGTGAAGCTGATCTGATGCTGGGCGCTGGCGGCCATGGTTCCGACCAGCGCCGCCTGACCCGCCTGTTTACTGGCCGCCGCCAGCGCCGCCCCGGCGACCATGGCCGCCGCCATCGGAATCGTCATCCGCTTCATGTCAGCGATGGCGCGGATGATGTGGTGTTGCGAGACATGGGCAATTTCATGGGCGACCACCCCGGCCAGTTCGTCTTCCCGTTGAGTAGCCAGCAACAGACCGGCATTGATGCCGATGAAATTGTGCGGCAGGGCAAAGGCGTTGATGCTGGAATCGCGCACCATGAAAAAGGTGAATGGGATACCGTTTTGATCGGCGTAGGTAGCGATGCTCTGGCCGATGGAGTTGAGGTATTCGTTCAACTGGACGTCGTCCAACACCGCGTCGCGTTCGCGCAGCCGACGCATAATCTCCAACCCCATCCGCTGCTCCTCGTCGGGGCCAAAGTAGGCTTGCGAAGGATCACCGATGTCCGGCAGGCGGATGGATTGAGCCGCCGACGGCGCGATGGGCGCCAGAGCAAGGATCAGGCTCAGGATCAGGAGTAACAAACGCTGGGGCATGGGCTTCTCGACCGACAGGAGACTGCTGGTGAGACTGAAGAATACGCGGCGCGTTCCACTCTGGATGTCAGGGATTTTGGCTTGAAGCCGAAGTGGACCTTTTGACCCGAATTAAAAAGTAGTTTTCGCTTAACTGGCTAAAATATACCTACCTATTGCATGGAGATCGCCATGAGCGGACTGGATTTCAATCTGAGCGAAGAACAAGAGATGGTCATCGAGACCGCCCGTCGCCTGCTACGGACCCTGGAACCCCGACGCGACCAGCACCTCCGGATGATCTACGAAGAGCAGCTTTTTCCCGAAGAGGTGTGGGAGGCCATGGCCGAGGCGGGGCTGCTCGGTGCGCTGATCCCGGCTGAATACGGCGGCACCGGGCTGGGCTTGCTGGGGATGGCGCTGGCCCTGGAGGAATTTTCCCGCCACGGTCTGCCCAACGGCTTTTGCGTGCTGAGTTCCATGGCGGCTATGGCCGTGCTGCGGGGCGGCACGCCCGACCAGAAAGCGCAGTGGTTGCCCGCTATCGCAGCCGGGTCCTGCAAATGCGCCTTTGCCATCACCGAACCGGACGCCGGCACTAATACCTTCCGGATGCGGACCCGGGTGCAGCGCGACGGCGAAACCTACCGCCTGAGCGGCAGCAAGGGCTGGATCACGGGCGCGGACGTGGCGGACTACATCCTGGTGGTGGCGCGCACCCTGTCCGAGGCCCAGCTTGAAGCTCAGGGCTTGCCCAGGAGCGCCGGGCTGGGGCTGTTTCTGGTGGACGCCAACGCCCGGGGCCTGGAGAAACAGCGGATGAACACCATTGGCCTCGAAGGTTACCGCCAGTTCATGCTGTATTTCGACGAGGTCGAAGTCCCGGTAGCCCAGCGCATCGGACCGGAACATCGGGGGGCCACGGTGCTGTTTCAGGCGCTGAATCCGGAGCGCATCCTGATCGCCGCCGCCCTGGTCGGCCTCAGCGAGTTTGCCCTGACCAAGACGGTCGCCTATGCGCGGGAGCGCAAGGTGTTCGGCGAGACGCCCATCGGCGCCTATCAGGGGGTGCAGCATCCGCTGGCGCGGGTCAAGATCGCCCAGGAAGCCACCCGCCTGCTGACCTATAAAGCCGCCTGGCTGTTCGACCGGGAAGCGCCGGAAGCCGGTCATTACGCCGACATGGCCAAACACATGGCGTCGGAACTGGCCATCGCGGCGGTGGACGCCGCCCTGCAAACCCACGGCGGCAGCGGCTTCGTCCGCGATCAACACCTGATTGATCTGTGGACCTCAGTGCGCCTGTTCAAAACCGCCCCCCTCAACAACGAAATGATTCTCAACCAGTTGGCCGAACACCTGCTGGGACTGCCCCGCTCGTACTGAGCAGGCAGCAACCGAACGATCCAACCTGCGCGGTGACAACACCATGTCCGAATCCGAACCCATCCTGATCGGCGTCGGTCAGGTTACCCGCCACCCCGATGACGACAGTGCGCCGCCAACCTCGGTGATCGATCTGATCAAAATCGCCGCTGATCGCGCGGCCGCCGACGCCGGGCAACCGGGGCTGCTCCAGCAACTCGACGCTATCCACGTCGTTCATGCGTTTAGCAACGCGCACCGCAACCCGCCGGCGGCGCTGGCGGCGGCGCTGGGCGTAATGCCAGCCGTCCTGGAATACAGCGCCATCGGTGGTAACACCCCGCAGTGGCTGGTCAACCGCGTCGCCGACCGGCTCGCCGCCGGGCAAAGCCGGATCGCCCTGCTGGCGGGCGGCGAACTGTTGGGCGGACGGAGCCTGACCCCCAGCGATATTGCCCGGTTCACCCGCCCCCAGGAACTGGACCTGGCGCCGGTCGGCGACAGCCGGTTTGGCAGTCATCCGGTGGAAATCGCCCACGGCGCGGCGCTGCCCGTGGTCGCTTACGCCATCATCGAAACGGCCCTGCGCGCCCGTGAACAACTCAGTCTGGCTCAGCATCGCCAGGCGCTCGGCCAGTTTGGCGCTGCCTACAGCGCCGTCGCGGCGACCCATCCCTATGCCTGGTTCCCGATCCGCCGCTCGGCTGACGAAGTCGTCACCCCGTCGGCGGAAAACCGGATGATCGCCTATCCCTATCCGAAATATCTCACGGCGGCGATCAACGTTAATCAGGCGGCGGCCCTGCTCATGACGACGACCGCCACAGCCCGAACCCTGGGCATCCCGGAACATCGCTGGGTTTACCTTCATGGCGGGCAGGATGCGCACGATGAGTGGTTTTTGAGCCAGCGCCCCGAGCTCGCCGATTCGCCCGCCCTCCGGGCCTGCGTGGGGGACGCGCTGGAGCAGGCCGGGATTACTCTCGACCAGGTGGACTGTTTTGACTTCTATAGCTGCTTCCCCTGCATGCCTCGCCTGGCGCGACGCGCGCTGGGCCTCGCCAGCGATGATCCCCGGCCTCTCACTCTGACCGGCGGGTTGCCCTATTTCGGCGGGCCGGGCAACAACTACTCCATGCACGCCATCGCTACCGCTGTCGAGCATTGTCGCCAGCGCCGCGATGCGCTGGCCCTGATCACCGCCAACGGCTGGTATTGCACCAAGCACGCGGTCGGCGTCTATGGCGGCGGCCCACCCCGGAAACCCTGGGCGCGGATTGCGCCCGAACATTTTCAGCAGCGTTTGGCGCTTCCCCCGCCCCTGGCGATTGATCCGCGCCCGACCGGCGCTTTCACCGTAGAGGGCTACACCGTCGGATTTGACCGTGAAGGCAGCCCGCGCGCTGGCATTCTCTGTGGTCGAGCGGCTAATGGACAGCGCGCCTGGGCGCAAACCCGACCAGGGGACCGGTCTGTCCTGGACGCGATGATGCGTCAGGAATGGGTCGGTCAATCCGGGCTTATCATTGACCAGCACGGTGAAGTTAATCGGGTCGAGTTCTAAGCTCGACTTTCTCCATACGATTGCATCATTCGGAGTACGCCATGAAGATTGATAGTCGAGTTTTTCTCGTGACCGGCGGCGCTTCCGGTCTCGGTGCGGCCACCGTGCGAATGCTCGTCGGCGCGGGTGGGAAGGTAGTCATTGCCGATGTAAGCCGCGAGGCTGGCGAGGCGCTCGCCGCCGAACTGGGTCCAGCCGTCCGGTTCATCGTTACCGACGTGGCCGACGAAGCCAGCGGTCGGGCCGCAGTCGCTGCCGCCGCCAGTGCGTTCGGCGCCCTGCACGGCCTGGTCAACTGCGCCGGCATCGCCACCGCGGAAAAGGTCCTGAACAAGGGCGAACCGTCCGAACTGGCTACATTCGCCCGGGTGATCCAGGTCAATCTGATCGGTACGTTCAACCTGATTCGACTGGCCGCCGCCGCCATGGCGCGCAACGACCCCAATGAAACCGGCGAGCGCGGCGTCATCGTCAATACTGCGTCGGTAGCCGCGTTCGAGGGCCAGATCGGCCAGGCCGCCTACTCGGCGTCCAAAGGCGGCGTGGCGGCGATGACCCTGCCCATCGCTCGCGAACTGGGCCGCTACGGCATCCGGGTGATGGTCATTGCGCCGGGCATCATCGAAACCCCCATGCTGCTGGGGCTACCCCAGGAGGTACGTGACTCGCTTGGCGGCATGGTGCCGTTTCCTCCCCGCCCCGGCCAGCCGGCTGAATACGCCAGCCTGGTGCGCCACATCATCGAAAATTCCTACCTCAACGGTGAAATTATCCGCCTCGATGGCGCCATCCGCATGGGCGCGAAATAGCCTATCCAGGGTATTCAGCGGCACAGGCTGATGAACTCGAACGCTGTCCGTTCGTTTGGAGGGTAGCCATGGGACCCTTGCAAGGCATCAAGATCATCGAATTCGCCGGCCTCGGGCCGGTGCCCTTTTCCGGCATGGTGCTGTCGGATCTGGGGGCGGAGGTCGTGCAGATCAACCGCGAGGCCAACGCCCCGGCAGCCAATTTGTTCGCGCCGGAAAAGAACATTCCCGACCGGGGGCGGCGCCTCATCCGACTGGACTTGAAAGCCCCTGCCGGCGTAGCGACGGCGCTGCGCCTGATCGAACGAGCCGACGCGCTGATCGAGGGCTTTCGGCCTGGCGTCATGGAACGGCTGGGCCTGGGGCCGGAAGTCTGTCTGGCCCGCAACCCGCGCCTGGTCTACGGCCGCATGACCGGCTGGGGCCAGACCGGACCGCTGGCGCCCACCGCCGGCCATGACATCAATTATCTGGGGTTATCGGGCGCGCTGCACGCCATTGGCCGCGCCGCCAGTGGGCCGACGCCGCCGCTGAATCTGATCGCTGACTATGGCGGCGGCGCCATGTTGCTGCTCGTCGGTTTGCTGGCCGCCCTGCTCGAAGCCCGCCGCTCCGGGCAGGGGCAGGTGGTGGACGCGGCGATGAGCGATGGCTGCGCCCTGCTGATGGCCGCCATCTACAGCCTGAAGGCGATGGGGTACTGGACCGATCAGCGGGAGAGCAACATTCTCGATGGCGCCGCCCACTTCTACGACACCTATGAATGCGCTGACGGCCAATGGCTGGCGGTGGGTCCCATCGAACCCCACTTTTACCGGCTCCTGCTCGAAGGCTGCGGCGTAACCGACCCTGACCCCCGGCGGCAATGGCATCCGCAATCCTGGCCCGCCATGAAGGAACGCCTGCGCGCGGCGCTGCGCACCAAAACCCGCGACGAATGGTGCGCGCTGTTCGCGGGCAGCGATGCCTGCGTTACGCCGGTGCTCGGTCTGGAGGAAGCGCCCGCCCATCCACACAACCAGGCCCGGCGCACCTTCGTCGAGTGCGCCGGCTTGCTGCAACCGGCCCCCGCCCCGCGCTTCAGCCGCACCCCAGCCGAAATTCAGGGTCCGCCCGGTCGGCAGGCCGAGGCTTCGAGCGATTGGTTGGCGGGCTGGGGATTTTCTGAAGCCGAGATTGCCGAATTCGGGTCTGCCGGAGCGATCTGAAAGTGCGCCGCTGCTAAATAACCGCATTTATTTACAGTAGCCCGCTGCGTTAAATCTGTGCATTGCAACGACCAGAGAATCATCATGACCTACGAAGACATCCTGTACGAAATCAAGAACGGCGTCGCTACCATCACCATCAACCGCCCCGATAAATACAACGCCTTTCGCGGGCAAACCTGCGAGGAAATGATTCACGCTTTTCTGCGGGCGGGCTGGGATCATTCCGTCGGCGTCATCGTCCTGACCGGCGCCGGCAATAAAGCCTTTTGTACCGGCGGCGACCAGTCGTCCCACGCCGGACACTACGACGGGCGAGGCGTGATCGGCCTGCCGCTGGAAGAGTTGCAGAGCGTGATCCGCGACGTGCCCAAGCCGGTGATCGCCAAGGTGCGCGGCTACGCCATCGGCGGCGGCCACGTGCTGGCGCTGTTGTGCGATCTGACCCTCGCCGCCGAATCGGCCAAATTCGGCCAGGTCGGCCCCAAGGTCGGTTCGGTGGATCCCGGCTTCGGCACGGCCTACATGGCGCGGGTGATCGGCGAGAAGCGGGCGCGGGAAGTCTGGTATCTGTGCCGGCAGTACACGGCGGCGGAAGCGGTGCAGATGGGGCTGGCGAACAAAGCCGTGCCCGATGACGAACTGGACGCCGAGGTGGACCGCTGGTGCGCGGAGATTCTGGAGAAAAGCCCGACCGCGCTGGAATTGGCCAAACGCTCGTTCAACGCCGACACCGCTCATATCGCTGGCATTTCCTCGTTGGGTCTGAAGGCGGTCAGCCTGTTCTACGGCACCGAGGAATCCCAGGAAGGGGTGCGGGCGTTTCAGGAGAAGCGCAAGCCGAATTTCCGCGGCTGACCCAGTCACGCGCAAGCTCCTGGTCCCTACCGTTCATTTTGCTATTCCCTAACCATCCCAAAGAGAAAAACCATGAAAGAAGTTGTCATTGTCTCCGCCTGCCGGACCGCCATCGGTGCCTTCGGCGGTTCACTCAAGGATTCTCATACTTATCGTATCGGCAGCGCTGTCATGCGCGAAGCCATTCAGCGGGCCGGCGTATCGCCCGACGTGATCAACGATGTCCGCTTCGGCTGTTGTCTCGAACCCTACAATGCGCTGAACGTAGCCCGGGTGGCCGCCATTGATGCCGGCATCCCGATCACGGCTACGGCGGTCACGATCAACCGGGTTTGCATCTCCGGGATGGAGGCCGTGATCTCCGGGATGGCCATGATCCAGGCGGGCCTGGTGGATGTGGTTCTCGCTGGCGGCTTCGAACACATGTCGGGCGTCGCCTACGCGGTGCCTACGGCGCGCTGGGGGTGCCGGCTGCAGAACCAGAGTTTCGACGACATGATGATCGAGGCGCTCTATTGCGGTTCCCGCCTCCAACCAGGTCTGGAACAGGGGCCAGCCAAGGAAGGCTCCATCGTGGATATGTTCCGGGGGAAACCCTATCTCATGGGCCATACGGCGGAACTGGTCGCCCAGATTCACAAGATCAGCCGCGAAGAGATGGATGAGGTCGCCCTGCGGAGTCACAACAGCGCCGAAAGGGCCACGCTGGAAGGTCATTTCAAGGAGGAGATCGTCCCCATCGAGATCCCCCAGAAAAAGGGCAAGCCCCCGCTGATCTTCGACAAAGACGAGCACTTCATTCCTGGGCTTACGATGGACCGGCTCGCCGCCCTGCCGCCGGCCTTCATTCCAAAAGTCGGCAAAGTCACCGCCGGGAATGCCTCGGGCATCAATGACGGCGCCAGCGCCATGCTCATCATGTCCGCAGAAAAGGCCAGGGAGTTGGGCCTGAAACCCATGGCGCGGATCAAGGCCGTGGGCTATGGCGGCGTCCATCCTTCAGTGATGGGCCTGGGACCGACGCCCGCCGTGCACGATCTTATGAAACGTTCCGGCCTCAAGCTTTCCGACTTCGAACTGATGGAAGTGAATGAAGCCTTCGCGGCCCAATACATCGGCGTCGAGAAAGAACTGGGACTCAAGCGGGAGATCACCAATGTGAACGGTTCCGGGATCGGGCTGGGACATCCCGTGGGATCCACCGGATGCCGGATCATGGTTACGCTGCTCCACACTCTGAAAAAGCAGGGGAAGACGCTCGGTCTGGCTACGCTGTGCGGTGGCGGCGGCGTGGCCATGGCGACGGCGATCGAGATGATATGAAGCCTTGTTGATCCACCATGCGCTCGAATCAACGAGGATCGACGAGGAGAACCGTAATTCATCCGGGAGGGCCTGATTCTGCAACGGGCGAACACTGGCCGGTGGCTGCTGGAGCTGCCGGGGGGCGCTGGGATGAAGCGTCAACCCGCCGATGCCCGCCATGCCGCGCCTGGTCCATAACCTGCTCCGTGCAGGGCTGAGTCTGGGCATCACCCTGGCGCTGATCCTGCACGCCAACGGGTTTTACTCGCTGGCGTTGATCAGCCAACTGGAACTGTTCGCCTACGATCTCCGGTTGCGGCTGACACTTCCAGGCGGCGTGGATCCCCGTATTGTGATCATGGATATTGACGAGGCCAGTCTGCTGCAGGAAGGGCAATGGCCCTGGCCGCGACAACGCCTGGCGCAACTGGTGGAGACCCTGTTCACCCACTACCACATCCAGTTGCTGGCCTTCGATATGGTGTTTGCCGAAGCCGGGCGCGATTCGACGGCGACCGTGCTGGACCGCCTGGCGCAGGGCGCGCTGCGCGCGGACGCCGCCTTTCAGCGGGAATGGGCGCGGCTGCGGCCCACGCTGGATGGCGACGCGCAGTTCGCCGCCAGCTTGCAGGAGCGGCCGGTGACGCTGGGTTATTACTTCACCCTGCCGGGGCAACAGGGCCAGGACCTGCGCCTCGGCCAACTGCCCGCCGCCGCCGCCCCGGTTGCTGCTCTGGCGGGCGCTCCCAACCCCTTTGTCACGGCCACCGGCTACAGCGCCAATCTGCCCTTGTTGCAGGCCAGCGCCCGGAGCGGCGGCTTTTTCAACAGCCCGCTGGTGGATGCGGATGGCCGGTTTCGCCGGCTGCCCCTGCTGCTGACTCATGGCGATCAGCTTTACGAGCATTTCGCCCTGGCGGCGGTGCGGACGCTACTGGGCGGACCGCCGCTGGAATTCGTCACCGGAACCGGCTACCGCGATGTCCCCAAGGGTCAGCGGGTGGAAGCGGTGCGGGTCGGCGGCGTGTTCGCCATCCCGGTGGACGCCCAGGGCGCGGTGTGGGCGCCCTACCGGGGGCCGCGCGGCAGTTTTCCCTATGTTTCCGCCAGCGCAGTGCTCCGCCAGCAGGTGGAGCTACAGCAGTTGGACGGCGCTATTGTGCTGGTAGGGGCGACCGCCGCCGGGTTGAGCGATTTGCGGGCGACGCCAGTACAGGATGTCTATCCGGGCGTCGAGATCAACGCCAATCTGATCGCCGGGATTCTCGATCAGAATCTTAAGTATCAACCGGTCTTCGTCCGGGGACTGGAAAGCCTGCTGCTTTTGCTGCTGGGCGGCTTGGGAACGGCACTGGGTTTTTTGCCGCCGCTGCGGGCGCTGCTGGGCGCGGTGGCGCTGGCTGCCGCTACGGTGGGCCTGAATCTGTACGCCTGGCAACAATGGAACTGGGTGATTCCGCTGGCCCCGGCGCTGGCGCTGCTGTTGCTGTTGTATCTGCTGCAGAGCAGCTACGGCTATTTCGCGCAGACCCGCCGCGAGCAACGCCTGGCCCGGCTATTCGGCCAGTACGTGCCGCGCGAACTGGTGACGGAGATGAGCCGGCGACCGGGCGGTTACGCGCTGGGCGGGGAAAGCCGGGAGATGACGGTGCTGTTCAGCGACATTCAGGACTTCACCACGATTTCGGAGACGCTGGAGCCGCGCCAGTTGACCCGGCTCATGCAATTCATCCTGACGCCCTTGACCCAGGCGATTCACGATCAGCGCGGCACGGTGGACAAGTACATCGGCGACGCCATCATGGCGTTCTGGGGTGCGCCGCTGCCCGATCCCGATCACGCCCGCCATGCGGTGCGCGCGGCGTTGGCGATGCCCGCCCGCCTGGAGGCGCTGGCGCCAGAGCTGGCGGCCCATGGCTGGCCGGCGCTGCGCATTCGCATCGGCGTCAACAGCGGGTTGATGAGCGTCGGCAACATGGGTTCGGAATTTCGCATGGCCTACACCGTGCTGGGCGATGCGGTCAATCTGGCGGCGCGGCTGGAAAGCGCCGCCAAGCAGTACGGCGTGGCCATTGTGCTGAGCGAAACCACCCGCGCCGCCGTTCCCGAACTGGCTTGCCAGGAACTGGACCGGGTCCAGGTCAAGGGCCGCGCCCAGCCCGTCACCCTGTTTGAACCCATCGGACTGATGGACGCCCTGACGGACGCGCTGCGGGAGGAACTGGCGCTGCACGAGCAGGCGCTCGTCGCCTACCGCGCCGGCGACTGGGCGTTGGCCGCCGCCCGCTTCGCTGCATTGCAAACCCGGCGGCCAGAGCGGACCCTCTATACACTTTATGTGGAACGAATCGCCCGGTTGCGCGCGCATCCGCCTGCCGTGTGGGAGGGCGTATTCGCGTTGACTGAGAAATGATGCCGGGAGATCACTACCATGTTGCGTTACCAGACCTTGTCGTTGATCGCACTCATCGTTGGCTGGCTGTTTGCCACAGGGGGATATGCGGAGTCTGCGATGGGAGTGGCGGGCTACGTGACCCGGGTGCGGGGCGAGGTTGTCAGCGAAGCCGCTGCGGGCCGGCGACCGCTGGCGCTGGGCCATGCTCTCCATCTGGGCGACCGCCTTATAACCGGCGTTGACGCCCGGCTGGAGGCGCGAATGCAGGATGGCATGGTCATCACCCTGGGCGAGAAGACCGAGTTTCTGGTTCAGCAGGTTGCGGGCGTGACCCCGGACCAAAACAACTCGGTTTTTGAACTGGTGAAGGGCGTTTTCCGCGCCGCCACCGCCTCGACCGATGCCCAACCGCAATCAAAACCCAGAGAGCCGAGTCGGGTAGAAACACCGGTAGCGACTATTGGCATTCGCGGCACCGATCTATGGGGCGGCTTCAATCTGCTCGATGCGGGCGCGCGCACCCTGGATGTCGTGATGCTGGAAGGCAAGGGTGTTTATGTTGAAAGCAACGGGCAGCGGGTAGATCTGAATCGGGCGGGGGAGGGCACCACCGTACAGGGTTTCTATGCCCACCCGACCCTGTCGCTGGCGGAGGAGATCGCCAGCCGGAACGCCGCGACGCCCACGCCCAGCAAAATCTGGAAGGAAAAAAAGCTTCAGGCCGCGCAGCGCACGGTGGCGTGGTAGCTGAACCTGGGTTATGCAATTGTGATCAAGGCAGCGATTATTCCAGAGACTGTTTAAAAACTAACCGACGCTGCAAATCACGAGCGGCGAACAGTAAACTGGCGAAGCCAATAATCTTTTTCTGATCGGGTTGCCGGTCCTGCTTGCTGATGAGTTCCCGCGCCTGCAGCGGGATTCGCCACCAGCCAGTACCAATTTCATGCCGTGTCGGGGCGCTTCTCAGCGATCAGTTCACCGCTGTAGCTATCGGCACCGTAGATCATCTATCGGGAGTTACTTAT
>CALMNY010000458.1 GCA_937872125.1 uncultured Candidatus Competibacteraceae bacterium
AAACCGTCAGCATCATCGCCATCATCAAGACCCAGGGCAGCGACACCAAGCTGGTAGCGCAAATGCAGCCGTATTACGAGGCCAAGGGCCTGTCGCGCTGGGAACTGGCCGGGAAATCCGTCCCGCCGCTGGTGACCCAGATCGCCGATGGCGAGAACGGCGGGGTGATGATGAACGAATTCCCCGGCATGTTCTGCCAGGTCACGCACGAGGCCACCGGCTCGGATGTGCCGATGATGAACGCCACCGAGTATCTCGAACACCTGTTCGCGGCGGGCGTCACGGAAGCTGATTTGCCGGTGTTGCAGCCGTTGTTCCAGAAACGGATCTGGGACCGGTTCCAGCCGGGCGACGGGCCGGAGAAGCTGGAAAAAACCATCGTCGAACTCAAGAAGGAAGATGGCCGCTTCCACATGGAAGGCGGCAGTTGGACCAATGACATTTCCTGGGTGCGGGGTTATGACAACGTGCTGGGGCCGATGGAAAAAGCCAGTTCGGATTTTTATGAGCAGGTGCTGAAACCCGGCGTAGCACCCAGCGATCCGCGCTATCGCAACGCCCTGTTCCATCTGATGTGTTCGCAGACCAGTTGCTACCGCTACTGGGGGCAGGGGCTGTGGACTGATTACGGCCGCGAGCTGTGCCGGCGAGCCAGCGCCATCGTCGAAACCGATTTTTAGCGGTTCGGGCCATGCGACCACGCCGGTTCCGGCCTATGCTTGAATGAAAAGCGTACAGCGGGGGTGTGGTTTTTCCCACCCACCGCTGCCATGACCGACTACGGGAGAACGCTGCATCATGGCGGAAAATACTCTTTATCATGCGCTGGTGCTGAACCTGCATCAGCCTGCCGGCAATCTGGAGCATCTGCTGGCCCACAACGAGCCGGAAGCCCGCGATATCCTGCTGGCGATGGAGCGGATTCCCCGCACGCTGCGGGGTGAGCAGGAGTTCGGCCGGGTCCATCTGTCCTTGTCAGGCACCTTGCTGGAAACCCTGAACAGTCTGGAGTTCCAGAACCGGGCCAGCGGCATCGTGGATTGCGGCGCGCTGCTCGATCAACTGGGGAGCCAGCAGGCCATTGAACTGCTCGGCACCGGTTATTACCACCCGGTCCTGCCGCTGATTCCCCCCGCCGACTGGGAAGCGCACTTGCAGCGCTGGCAACGGTGCGCGCGCCGCCTGTTCCCGCGCAGCGCGTTTCAGGGCTTCTGGCCGCCGGAAATGGGGTTCTGCATGGAGATGATCCCGCTGCTGCGGCGCTGCGGCTACGCCTTTGTGCTGGTGGATAGCGAGCACGTGCAACCGGTCACGCCGATGGGCTGGGAAACGTTGCGTTACCGGCCGCATATCGCCCGCTTTGGCGACGACGAGATCATAGTCATCGTGCGCGACCGCGAACTGTCCAGCCTGCAGGCGAACGGTACGGATCTCGACGGGTTTCTGCGCGAAATCCGGGCGCGCACCCAGGATTGTGAATTCGCGCCGCTGGTCACCACGTGCAGCGATGGCGAGAACGGCGACTGGTTCCGCAACGCGGCGCCGGGCGGCAATTTCTGGGAGGCGTTCTACCAGCCATTGCTGAAGCAGGTCCGGGCTGGCGCCAGCGCGCTGCATCCGGTCTTTATCCAGGACTATATCGAGCAGTTCGGCGTTTTTGGCGAAGTCACGGTTGGATCGGGAGCGTGGAACACCGGCTGGAACGATGGCCGCGATTTCATGCAATGGGCTGGCACTCAGGCGCAAAAGAATGCCCTGACCCGGCTGGACGAGATCAGTCAGGCGGTGCAGTCGGCGCTGCACAACGCGACTCCGATCGGCTCGCGCAATCCGGAACTGCTGAATCTGCTGGAGGAAGCGCACTGGCGGGTATTGCGGTCAGAGACCAGTTGTAATTTCTTCTGGGGCGACGCCTGGGTCATGCGCTGCCACGCCGATCTCGACCAGGCCTGCGAGTGTCTCGAACGCGCCAACGCCTGCTTCACTTGACGGCCGTCACGCCAACTCCCTGCGTCCTTGCTTGGGGGAGGACCCGGGAGAGGCGGGTTCGCAGCGACGGCGGGTCACGGTGAATGCTCGATGGCATCTTTAGATGCCGCCGCCGCCCTCGAACACTTCGCCGCGTCCCGGTGCCGACGTGAGGCTGGGTGCGGTGGAACTGGCGTTGCGCACAAGGGGCTCGCTCAGTTCCGGATTGCACCACTCGATGAACCGATACGCGAAGTTGCGTAAATAGCGCCCCCGGCGCACGGCGATCCAGGTAATGTTTTTCTCGAACAGCCGGGCGCTGTCGAGCAGGCGCAAGCCGCCGTCCTTGACCGGGTTGAAGGCCACCGAGGCGATAATGCCGATACCCAGGCCCAACTCGACATAGGTCTTGATTACGTCGGCATCCAGCGCCGAAATCACGATGTCGGGCGCCAGCCCCGCCCGCGCGAAGGCGGCATCGAGCTTGGCGCGGCCGGTAAAACCTTCGTGGTAGGTGATGAGTGGATGCTCGGCGACGGCGTCGAGGGTGAGCGGCTGGATCGAGATCAGCGGATGCCCGTCCGGTGCGATCACGGCGTGCCGCCACTCGTAAAACGCGAAGGAGGCCAGTTCCGCCACGCTGGCCAGCCCCTCGGTGGCGATGCCAATGTCGGCTTCGCCAGCCAGCAGCATGGCGGCGATCTCGGCTGGACTGGTTTGATGGAGCGCCAGATGGACCTTGGGAAAGTCGGCTTTGAATCGCCCGACCACCGGCGGCAGGGCGTAGCGCGCCTGGGTGTGGGTGGTGGCGACGCGAAGCTGGCCCTGGTCGCGGTTGGAAAACTGCTCGGCGAGTTGGCGGATATTTTTGGCGTCCAGCAGGATGCGCCGGGCGATCTCGACCAGTTCCTTGCCCGGCTCGGTGAGTCCCAGCACCCGCTTGCCCCGGCGAACGAACAGCTCGACGCCGAGTTCGTCCTCCAAATCCTTGATGTGCTTGCTCACCCCCGACTGCGACGTGAACAGAGCATTAGCGACTTCCGTCAGATTGAAGTGGCAGCGCACCGCTTCCTGGATGATACGCAGTTGCTGGAAATTCAAATGCCCTCTCCATCCAGGCCGATCAGGCTCCCTGCCGGGAGGGGCATCGGCCCCGCCGGCCGAGGCTCAGGCGCGAACAGGCGAATTCGCGCCGGCTTGAGGCGCACCCATTGCCCGTTGGTCAGGTTCAACGCGGCCACGCGCTCGCGCGACAATTCCACTTCATAAATATGGCTGGATTCGCGTTCCACGCCGGACAGTTCGACCCGTGCGGTAGGGCCAAAGGCCAACACCCGCTCGACGCGCGCCGCGATGCCGGTGGTTTCCGCCGGGTTGGTTTCGATATCCAGTTCGTGGGGGCGGACGAAGCCCAGCGCCTCGGCGCCGGTCGGAAAGCCATTGTGACCCACGGGTAAGCGCCCCGCGCCGACATGCAGATGATGATCCTGAACTCGACCGTGGAACAAATTGACTGCGCCGAGAAAGCTGTACACGAAGGGCGAGGCTGGCTGTTCGTAGACCTCCTGGGGGGCGCCGACTTGCTCGACCCGGCCCTGGTTCATCAGCACGACCCGATCCGACACCTCCAGTGCTTCCTCCTGATCGTGGGTCACGAAAATGCTGGTGATGTGCAGCGCATCGTGCAACTGGCGCAGCCAGCGCCGCAATTCCTTGCGAACCTTGGCGTCCAGCGCGCCGAATGGCTCATCGAGCAGCAATACGCGCGGCTCGACCGCCAGGGCGCGGGCCAGGGCGATCCGCTGCCGCTGGCCGCCGGACAATTGCGTGGGATAGCGCCGGGCGAGCGCCGCCAACTGGACCAGGTCCAGGAGTTCGTAAACGCGGGTCCGAATCACGCTCTCAGCCGGACGTTGCCCGCGCGGTTTGACCCGCAGTCCGAAGGCGACGTTGTCGAACACGGTCATGTGCCGGAACAGCGCGTAATGCTGGAACACGAAACCGACCTGGCGGTCGCGCACGTGGGCGGTGGAGGCGTCCTCCTCGTCGAGAAACACCTGGCCGTGATCCGCAGACTCCAGACCGGCGATGATCCGCAGCAGGGTGGTTTTGCCGCAGCCGGACGGCCCCAGCAGGCCCACCAGTTCGCCGGTTGGAAAATCCAGCGTGATGTCGTCGAGGGCGACGAAGGGGCCAAACCGTTTGGCGATGTGCTGCACGCGAATGCTCATGCGGATACTCCCTGGGATTCCTGGCCGACGTTCAGCGGTTGCCGGCCCCGCCATTCCACCAGGGATTTGACGACCAAAGTCAGCAACGCCAGCAACGCCAGCAGCGAGGCGACCGCGAACGCGGCGGCGAAGTTGTACTCGTTGTAGAGAATTTCTACTTGCAGCGGCAGGGTGTTGGTCCGCCCCCGGATGTGGCCGGACACTACCGAGACCGCGCCAAATTCGCCCATGGCGCGGGCGTTGCACAGGATCACGCCGTAGAGCAGACCCCATTTAATGCTGGGCAGGGTGACGCGCCAGAAGGTTTGCCAGCCGGAAGCCCCCAGCACAATCGCCGCCTCCTCTTCCTCCCGGCCCTGGGCTTCCATCAGCGGAATCAGTTCGCGGGCTACGAACGGGAACGTGACGAAGATCGTCGCCAGCACCAGACCGGGCACGGCGAAGATGATTTTGACATCGTGCTCGATCAACCAGGGGCCGAACCAGCCCTGCGCCCCGAATAGCAGCACGAAAATCAAACCGGCGATCACCGGCGAGACCGAGAATGGCAAATCAATCAGCGTGGTCAACAACTGCTTGCCGCGAAAATCGAATTTCGCAATCGCCCAGGCCGCCGCGATGCCGAATACCAGGTTGAGCGGCACGGCGATGGCCGCCACCAGCAGAGTCAGAGCGATGGCGGACAGCGCGTCCGGTTCCACCAGCGCGGCGAAATACACTTGCCAACCCTTGCGGAACGCCTCGGCGAACACCGTCACCAGCGGCAGCAGCAGAAACAGCCCGAAGAACGCCAGCGCAATGGTGATCAGCGACCCTTTGACCCAGGCGGGTTCACGGGTAGCGGCGTTGACCTCGAACCGCCGCGCGCGGGCGGCCCAATGGGTAGCGACAGCGGCGCCCATGCTCAGCTCCTCGCACGACTACGGTTGGCCCAGAACTGCAAGCCGTTGATCAAAAAGAGCAGGATAAACGAAACGATCAGCATCACCACGGCAATCGCGGTGGCGCCGATGTAGTCGTATTGCTCCAGTTTGGTGATGATCAGCAGGGGAGTGATCTCGGAAACCAGCGGCACGTTGCCGGCGATGAAGATCACGGAGCCGTACTCGCCGACCGCCCGGGCAAAGGCCAGGGCAAAGCCGGTCAGCAGCGCCGGCAGCAGCACGGGCAGCAACACATGCCGGAACGTCTGCCAGCGATCCGCGCCGAGGCTGGCGGCGGCTTCTTCCAGTTCGGTATCCAGGTCCTCAAGCACCGGTTGCACCGTGCGCACCACGAAGGGCAGGCCGATGAAAATCAATGCGACCAGAATCCCCAACGGCGTAAAAGCGACCTTGAGGCCCAGTGGCTCCAGCCATTGGCCCAGCCAGCCATTGCCGGCGTAGATGGCGGTGAGCGCGATTCCGGCGCCGGCGGTGGGAAGGGCGAAGGGCAAATCCACCAGTGCATCCACGATCCGCTTGCCCGGAAAGTGGTAGCGAACCAGCACCCAGGCAAAGATCAGCCCAAACACGGCATTAATGGCGGCGGCCAACAATGAGAGGCCAAAGCTCACCCGATAGGACGCCAGTACCCGAGGCGCGCTGATCACCGCCCAGAATTGCTCCCAGTTCAGGGATGCGGACTTCAGAAAAACTGCGCTGAGCGGGATCAGCACGATCAGCGCCAGATAGACCAGGGTATAGCCCAGCGCCAGCGGAAAACCGGGCAGGACGCGATGCGGTTTGCCGGCGCGCATCCGTGCTACACCGCAATCGGGTCGAATGGCTCACAGGCTGTGGCCCCCGCCATAAAGACGCGAATGAGGCCAGGCGAAAATTTCATGGATCAGGCTCCAATCAAGTTATAAACGGACCAAAGTCTAAAAACGAATGGTAATAATTGAAAATATTCTATTGCGAAATCCTTATGCGTTTTTCTGCAATGGCCAATAGTGCGGACGGGTTTTGAGTGGGTACGGTCGGCGGGGTGCGCCGGGTCAGAGGCAGGGTTGATTACGCTGTGCGCATCGCCCCTGCCGATCATTTCGTTGTTGACCAAACACCAGTCTCAAAAAAATACGGGTCAGTGCGCCGCCGCAGTGAGCCGTGCCTCCTCGTTCCCCCGCAGTTCTCCGATCAAGGCGTCCTTCTCAACCCAAAGCCGGTTGATCCATTTTTGCATCGCGGCCCGGAATTCAGGATCGTTGCGGTAGTCGCCACCCAGCAATTCGGTCGGAATCAGCAGCGCGCGAACCCGGACGATCACCCGGCGAATACGGCCCATGAGCAGGTCGCCAAAAGTGCAGGGGCCATCCGGGTAGACCAGGGTCACATCCAGCAGGGTGCGCAACCGGTCGGGCATCGCTTCCAGGGTAAACGCCAGCCCGCCGACTTTGGGGCGCAGCAGATAGCGATAGGGCGACTGCTGGCGGGCGTGCTTGTCGGGGCGAAAGCGGGTGCCTTCCAGGAAATTGAGGATGGTGGTCGGCGTGTTGCGAAAGCGTTCGCACATCCGGCGCGTGGTTTCCCAGTCCTGGTCGCGCGCTTCGGGGTGCTGGGCCAGATACGCCGCCGAATGACGCTTCATGAACGGAAAATCCAGCGCCCACCACGCGCCGCCCAGCACCGGCACCCGAATCAACGGCTGCTTGATGAAGAACTTCAGGAACGGGATGCGATGGTTGAACGCCCGTTGCAACACCACAATGTCCACCCAGGACTGGTGGTTGGAACCGACCAGATACCATTCATCGCGCCGCAGCCCCTCCAGGCCCGCCATGTCCCACTCAATACGCTGGGTCAGGTTGATAATGAGGTTGTTGCAGTCGATCCAGGTCTCGGCGAGCCAAATCATCAGGCGGGAGTGGAACTCGCGCCAGCCTGGCCGAGGGATGATCAGCTTGACCAGCAGCACGATATAGAGGGGCGTACACCAGAACAGGGTATTCAGGACGAACAGTAACAAGGCTAGGGCCGCGCGAACGGGGGCAGGCAGGAAGGAGAGCATGGGAATGAAACCTGTCAGGGGTTGAGCGTTTGGTGAGCGAGCCAGTCGCGGATGGCGGAATGACTTTCCATGGGCGCCGAAGACTGGCCGCGCCGCGCCAGCCAGTCGCGGACGGCGGGGCCGGTGCCAAGGGTCCAGGGTTTCAACCGTTCAATCGGTACCTGCCTGAAGTCGGCCAGTTCGTCGCCCAGGGTGATTTTACCCCGCGCCGGGACGTGATAAGCCAGAATCAACTGGTTCATCTCGAAAAAGGCATAGTTGCCGATGAAATGGGTGGCGACAGCGTCCAGGCCCAGCTCTTCCTGTACCTCGCGCCGGATGGCTTCATCCGGGGTTTCCCTCTGTTCCAGAAAGCCGGTGATCAGGCCATACATCTTCTCTGGCCAGCTTTTATTACGAGCCAGGATGACCATCCCGTCGAGTTCGACGATGGCGGCAACCACCGGCACGGGATTGTTCCAGTAGACATAACCGCAACCGGCAGCCATGCAGCGTTGCCGGGGACGGCCATGGACGTCGGCAGAGTGGAGTGGCTGGCCGCATTGCGGGCAAAAGTGGACAGGCATCGAAAGTATCCCTGAGGCAGAAGTAGGCGCATCGTGGTGGAGTGAAATCCGGTGTGTCTTGTACGGACTTGCAGGAAAAATTAACCTATACTTTTTTTGCGCGGCAGCTCGATTCGATGCTGCCGTTTTGATTTTAGCGAACGGCTTGCGGACTCCATTCTAATGAAACCACGCCATTTTCTCAGCCTGTTCGATCTGACGCCCGCTGAATTGCAGCGCGTGCTGCGGCGCGCCAGCGTATTGAAAACTCTGTATCAGCGGGGGGAGCGTTACGCCCCTTTTCCGGGGAAAGTACTGGCCATGATCTTCGAGAAGGCGTCCACCCGCACCCGGGTTTCCTTCGAGGCCGGCATGGTGCAACTGGGCGGCAGCGCCATTTTTCTCGCACCGCAGGACACCCAGTTGGGCCGGGGGGAGCCGATTGAGGACACCGCGCGCGTGCTGTCGGGTATGGTGGATCTGGTGATGATTCGCACCTTCGACCACGCCCGGGTGGAGCGCTTCGCCGCCTGTTCCACCGTACCGGTCATCAACGGCCTGACCGATTACAACCATCCCTGTCAGTTGCTGGCCGACCTCCAGACGTTCATCGAGCAGCGCGGCGATATTCGTGGCCGCACGGTGGCCTGGATTGGCGACGGCAATAACATGTGCAACAGCTATCTCAAAGCCGCCATTCAATGCGATTTCCAGTTGCGCATTGCGGTTGCGCCGGGCTACGAGCCGAACGCGGAACTGCTCAAGCAGGCCGCAGGCCGGGTGATTCTGCTGCGCGATCCGCTGGCCGCCGCCCGCGACGCCGATCTGGTCGCCACCGACGTGTGGTCGAGCATGGGCAAGGAAGATCAGCAACAGCGCCGGGCACGGGATTTTGCCGGTTACCAGGTTACCGCCGAGGTGATGGCCCAAGCCAGGCCCGACGCGATCTTTCTCCATTGCCTGCCCGCGCATCGGGGCGAAGAAGTCAGCGCCGAGGTGATTGATGGACCACAAAGCCGGGTTTGGGACGAAGCCGGGAATCGTCTGCACGCTCAGAAGGCGCTGATGGAATTTCTATTACTGGGCGAGGCGGCGCCGGAGGCATGACTTAATTTTCATCACCGTTCGTGAACAGGGCGGCGCCCTGAGTGCGGATCGCCTCGGCGTAGAATCGTCCGCTGGCCTTGATCGTGCGGTGCTGAGTCGCATAGTCCACGTGAACCAGGCCGAAGCGTTTTGAATAGCCGTGCGCCCATTCAAAATTGTCCAGCAGCGACCAGACGAAATAGCCGCGCAAATCTACCCCCTGGCGCCGCGCCGCCCGCGCCGCCCGCAGATGGTCGCGCACATAGCGCCGCCGTAACGGATCATCCACTGCGCCATCCGCTTGCGGCGGATCGTAAAACGCCGCGCCATTTTCGGTGATATACAGCGGCACGGGTCCGTAACGGCTGGCGACCCATTCCAGAATGTCGGTCAGCCCCTGGGGATACACCTCCCAATCCAGCGCGGTATGCGCTTGCCGATCCTGCCGGACCCCCGTCGTCTCCAGCGGCCAAACGCCCGGCGCTTCCCGCACTACTTGCCGGCTGTAATAGTTAATGCCGAGAAAATCCAACGGCTGGCGGATGAAATCGAGATCGGCATCGGCAAACGTGGGCCAGGCCGCGCCGAAAATCTCCGCTAGTTCGGGCGGATAATGGCCCAGGAACACCGGATCGAGGTAGTGGCGGTTGAAATAGGCGTCGGCCCGCATGGTGGCGCTCAAATTCTCAACAGTCTCCTGGGCGGGGTATTTCGGTTCCAGATTGACCACCAGCCCGATCTGATGCCGACCCTCGGCCCGATAGACGTGCACCGCGGCGGCGTGCGCCCGCAACAGGTGGTGAGCGGCGATGGGCGCCGCATAGGGATTGCGCTGGCCAGGAGCGAGGACGCCATGCAGATAGCCGCCATCCACCACCACCCACGGCTCGTTCAGCGTCACCCACAGCTTGACCCGGTCGTCCAGCGTCCGGAACAGCGTTTGCGCGTAGTCGCTGAACCAGTGGGCGCTGTCGGGATTCAGCCAGCCGCCGCGACGATCCAGCGCCACCGGCAAATCCCAGTGGTACAGGGTCAGCATCGGCTGGATGCCCCGCTCCAGCAATGTATCCACCAGCCGTTCGTAGAAACCCAGCCCACGCGGGTTGATCCGTCCACGCCCTTCGGGCAGCACCCGGCTCCAGGACACGCTGAAGCGGTAGGCGTTCAGCCCCAGTTCCCGCATCAGTTCGACATCTTCCCGATAGCGACGGTAGTGATCGCAGGCCACGTCGCCGGTCTCGTTCGCATGAACCCGGCCTGGGGTGTGGGCGAATTCGTGCCAGATGCTCGGCCCGGCGCCATCCGCCAGCGGCGAGCCTTCGATCTGATAGGCTGAGGTGGCGGCCCCCCAGAGAAAATCAGCGGGGAATGGAGAAAAGTCCGACATTAGATTTAAAACTCCAGGCCAGCGGTCTTATAGTGCATCGGGTCCAAATAGCAGACCCACTTGGAAATCGAAAGCACTTTTTGCAGTCTCCATGGCAACCGAATCCAGGAGCAGCTCATGTCGCCTCCCTCTTCGTCAGAACCAGCCGATCCCGCTGGAACTGCCCCTCCCGTCACCGGTTATTATTCCGCGCTGAAGATCGGCTTTCAGGAAACGACTCGGCGCATCCAGGAGATGCACCGCGCGATTACCGACCTGTCTTTTCAGGCGCAGCAGTGGATACCGGGCCTGGCTGGGCCGGCGCGGCTGGTGAAAAACGCGCACGACGCGATTACCGATGGGGTTTACGCCACCATCCGCCAGAGCGGTGGTGGGTTGCTCGAAGCCGCCGCCCTGCTCGAACAGCGCGCCGCCGCCAGCGCGCCCACCCAGGCTGCGCCGCCCAGCCGGCTGGCCATCGGTCTGCGCAGCGCGCTCAACGCCGCCGTGGGCGATCATCTGGCCAGCAGTGCCAACCCACTCGCCATTATCATGGGTTTCTACGCCGCCGGTCATCATCCCATCCCACTCACCGCCGCCGGTCTGCGCGCCCATTTGCCCGATCCCAGCGACCGCCTGGTTATTTTCATCCACGGCCTTGGCTGCGACGAGCAGAGCTGGGAACCCGCCGCCAGAACCGCTGAGGATGCGCCAAGCCTCCCCTACGGCGCGCGGTTGCAAGCCGATCTGGGCTACACCCCGCTCTACCTGCGCTATAACACCGGCCTGCCGATTACGGACAACAGCCGCCAACTGGCGGGACTGTTGTCCGATCTCATTGCCGTCTGGCCGCTGCCGGTGCGGGAACTGGTGCTGATCGGTCACAGCATGGGTGGCCTGGTGGCGCGTGGCGCTTGCGACGAGGCCGCCGCCAAGAATCTGCCCTGGCTGCAGCCGACCCATATGGTGATCTGTCTGGGTTCGCCACATCGCGGCGCTCCCCTGGCGAAAATGGGCCACGTAATCACCACCGCCTTGCATCTCTCCAAGGTGACCGCACCCCTGGGCAAAATGGCGGCCACTCGCAGCGCCGGCGTCAAGGATTTACGCCACGGGTTGCGCGCACAGGAGGAACGCACTCAAGCCGCAGCGACAGCGTCTGGCGTGGCCTACCGCTTCATCAGCGCCAACCTGACCGAGGACCCCGATCACCCCATCGGCCACATCCTGGGCGACGGTTTGGTCACCCTCGGCAGCGCCATGCCGCCCGAACTGGCGAATGACGTGGATTCGGTTCGCCTGGGCGGTCTGGGCCACATGGCTCTGCTGAACGAACCACGGGTGTATGAGCAGATCAGGCAATGGCTGAAAACACCCACCGAGAGCGATCCATGACCGAGCCGCTCTACTCCCACACCCTCGGTTCCGGGCCGGATGTAGTGTTATTGCACGGCTGGGGGATGCACTCTGGTGTCTGGGAAGATGTGGTGGAAGGTCTGCTCGACCATCACCGGGTTACGCTGCTCGACCTGCCCGGTCACGGCTACAGCCGCGCATCGGGATCGGGCCATACCCTGGACGATTTGGCGGCGGCGGTGCTGGCCATCGCGCCGCCCCGCGCCGCCTGGGTCGGCTGGTCGCTGGGTGGACTGGTCGCGCAACAGACCGCGCTCATGGCCCCGGAACGGCTCAGCCGGTTGGCGCTGGTCAACAGCACGCCCTGTTTCGTTCAGCGCCCGGACTGGCCGCACGGCGTCGCTCCCTTGGTGCTCCATCGCTTCGCCGAGGAGTTGCGCCAGGACTATCGCGCCGTGCTCAAGCGCTTCATCGCCCTCGAAGTCCACGGCAGCGAACACGCCAGCGCCCAGTTGCGCCAGCTTAAAGCCATGCTGTTCCAGCACGGTGAGCCGGACGTAACAGCCCTGGAGGATGGGCTGGCGATTCTGGAAACGGCTGACCTGCGCGCTGACCTGCCGCGCATCGCCT
>CALMNY010000459.1 GCA_937872125.1 uncultured Candidatus Competibacteraceae bacterium
TTGAATCTGGTGTTCGTCAGTGGCGACCTTTTCACGCTGTATGTGGCGCTGGAGCTGCTGACCTTCGCCGGCGTGCCATTGGTGTGTCTGGCAGGAAGCGGTGAAACCTTGCGTGCGGCCCTGCGCTACATGCTGTTCGCGCTGTTCGGATCGGTGCTGTACCTGCTGGGTGCGGTGTTGCTGTACGGGGGGTACGGCACCCTGGATATCCCCTTGCTGGCATCAAGCGTGCGACCGGACTCGATCGCCAGGGTTGCGCTCGCGCTGATGACGGCCGGCCTGCTGGCGAAGACAGCCCTGTTTCCGCTGCATCTATGGCTTCCGCCGGCCCATGGGGGGGCGCCCGCAGCGGCCAGCGCCGTCCTTTCCGCATTGGTCATCAAAGGCTCATGGTTCCTGATTCTGCGCTTGTGGTTTGACGTCATGCCCGCTGTGGTGACGCTGCCGGCGGCGCAGCTACTGGCGGGCCTGGGCGCCAGTGCGATTGTCCTGGGTAGCGTTGTCGCGCTGCGCCAGGAGCGGTTGAAGCTTCTGGTCGCCTATTCGACCACGGCGCAGATCGGCTACCTGTTCCTGATGTTCCCGCTGGCATTCGAGGAGGGAAAGCTGGTCCCGGGACCCGCCATGCATGCGGGCGTTCTCCAGGCGATCTCGCATGCAACCGCCAAGGCGGGGATGTTCATGGCGGCGGGGCTGGTCTACGCCGGAATGGGCCACGATCGCATTGCCGATCTGGCCGGCGCGGCGCGGGCCCTCCCGATCACGGTGCTGGCCTTTGCAGTTTCAGGTCTCGCGCTGATGGGTGTGGTTCCGTCCGGGGCCTATCTCTCGAAAAAAATCCTGCTCGAGGCCTCTGTACATTCGGGTCAATGGTGGTGGACCACTGTGTTGCAAGGTGGCGCGGTGTTTACCGCCGCTTATCTGGTCCTGGTGGTCGGCAGCGCATTGCGCCAACCGGCTGCGCCCTTGTCCGGGGTCAAACCGGTTTCGAAGCTCTCGCAATGGATGGCCTTAATTTTGGCCGTGAGTTCCCTGTTGATCGCCTTCGCGGCGAACGGCTTGGGCAACGCCGACCTGATCAAGAACCCAATCGCACCCGATGAGTTGATCGCCACGTTGGCGATCCTGCTCGGCGGCACCGTATTGGCCGTGAGTTTGGCACGCTTCTCCCTGCTGTCGGGCCCCGCCAAGTCACCTTCGCGCCGACTCGCGATGGCGCCCGCAGTGGTCTTGGAGCGACTGGATGTCTGGGTGCGCCGCTGGACCAGCGCCACCTTGCTGCTGATTTTCTTGGCCGCCGTGCTCGTCGGGTTGACGCGCGTCGGGCCAGCCACATAAGCCACCCGCTTCAAGATGATCGGAACTTGGGCTGGGAAAAATACAATCAACGCGAAGAAACCGCTGGGCCGTTAGGAAACCGGCAAACTCTTCGAATCGCGATGACAACGCATCGCAGGAAGGTAACCGAATGAAGTTCAGACTGGTCGCGGTGCTGCTGAGCGCTGGTCTTGCGGGTTGCATGGTGGGTCCGAACTACGTGCGCCCGGTGGTGGAGACGCCCGCGGCGTGGCGCATCGACTACGCCAAGGCGGCAGGCGTGGCCAACGTCAAATGGTGGGAGCAGTTCGGTGACCCGGTCCTGAACGAACTGGTCGAGATCGCGCTCCAGGACAACCGGGACTTGCGGATCGCAGCAGCCCGTGTTGACCAATTCATCGGGGCCCTGACCGCGACCGGTTCGCAGTTGTACCCACAGATCGGATACGGGGCAGACGCCACCCGGACCCGCGCCAGCGCTGT
>CALMNY010000460.1 GCA_937872125.1 uncultured Candidatus Competibacteraceae bacterium
GCCGCATGAACCGTATTACCCGCCGTTTTGCCGACTTGCGCCAGGCGGGCCGCAAGGCCCTGATTCCGTACATCACCGCCGGTGACCCCCGGCCTGAATTGACCGTCCCGATGCTGCACGCCCTGGTGCAGGCCGGCGCGGACATCGTCGAACTGGGGGTGCCGTTTTCCGATCCGATGGCCGATGGCCCGGTCATCCAGAAGGCCTGCGAGCGGGCGCTGACCCACGGCATGTCGTTGCGCGGGGTGCTGGAACTGGTGCGCGAATTCCGCCAGACCGACGCCGAAACGCCGGTGGTGTTGATGGGCTATCTGAATCCGATTGAGCGCATGGGCTACGAGGTCTTCATCGCCGGCGCCCGTGACGCCGGGGTGGACGGGGTGCTGACCGTGGACCTGCCGCCGGAGGAAGCCGCCGAACTGGCCGAGCCGCTCAAGGCCGCCGGCATCGCGCCGATTTTTCTGCTGGCCCCGACCACTTCCAGCGAGCGCATCCGGCATACCGCCGAACTGGCGCAAGGCTATCTGTACTACGTCTCGCTGAAAGGCGTGACCGGTTCGGCGGCGCTCAACGTCGCTGAGGTAGCGGACAAGCTGGCCGAAATCCGCGCCCTGACCGACTTGCCGCTGGGCGTGGGTTTTGGCATCAAGGACCCGGCGACCGCCGCCGCCGTCGCCCAGGTCGCCGACGCCGTGGTGGTGGGCAGCGCGCTGGTCAGCAAGATGGGCGAACTGGCCGATGACCCGGAGCGAATGCGTCGGGAGGTCAGCGGACTGCTCGGCGCCATGCGGCGCGCGATGTCAGGGATGAGTAGTTAGTGGTCGGCGGACCCGGTCCCCGTCTTTCCTCTCAGCGCCTTAGCGCCTTAGTGGCTTTCACTCCCCCATGAGCTGGTATGAAAAACTGGTTCCCTCGCGTATTCCGGGATCAGAGAACGATAGCAGTGGGCCAACGCCCATGAGCTGGTACGAAAAACTCGTTCCTTCACGGATTCGCACCGACGGCCGCAACCGGCATCAGATGCCCGAAGGGCTGTGGACCAAATGCGAGGAATGCAACGCCGTGTTGTATCGCGCCGAACTGGAGCGCAACCTTCAGGTCTGCCCCAAGTGCGCGCACCACATGTATCTCGGCGCGCGCCAGCGCCTGCACAGCTTTCTCGACGAGCACGACCGCACTGAAATCGGCGAAGACCTCGAACCGACTGACTTCCTCAAATTCAAGGATGGCAAGAAATACCGGGACCGGTTGACGCAGGCCCAGAAGACCAGCGAGGAAAAAGACGCTCTGGTCGCCATGCGCGGCTCGCTGAAGGGAATGCCGGTGGTGGCCGCTGCGTTCGAGTTTGCATTCATGGCCGGCTCAATGGGTTCAGTGGTCGGCGAACGCTTTGTCCGCGCCGCCCAAATCGCCCTGAACGAGCACATCCCGTTCATTTGCTTCTCGGCCAGCGGCGGCGCGCGGATGCAGGAGGCCCTGGTATCGCTGATGCAGATGGCCAAGACCAGCGCCGTGCTGACCCGGCTGGCTGAACACGGCGTTCCCTACCTTTCGGTGCTGACTCACCCCACCACCGGCGGCGTATCCGCCAGCCTGGCGATGCTGGGCGACATCAACGTCGCTGAACCCAGGGCGCTCATCGGCTTCGCCGGGCCACGGGTGATCGAGCAAACGGTGCGGGAAAAACTGCCGGAAGGGTTCCAGCGCAGCGAATTTTTGCTGGAACACGGCGCGATTGACCTGATCGTAGATCGGCGCGAACTGCGCGACCGCCTGGCCGCGCTGCTGGCGCTGCTGGCTGGCCGCGCCGCGCTGACGGCGTAGCCGGGATGATCCAATGCGATTCACTACCCTGGACGACTGGCTGCGCTGGCAGGAAACCCTCCATCCCCAGGTGATTGAACTGGGCCTGGAGCGGGTGCGAACCGTGTTGCGGCGCTTGCAACCCAAGGCCCCGCCCTTCACCGTCATCACGGTTGGCGGCACCAACGGCAAGGGTTCCTGCGTGGCGTTTCTGGAGGCCATCCTGCGCGCTGCCGGCTATCGGGTCGGCGCTTATACATCCCCACACCTGTTGCGCTATAACGAACGCATCCGGATAGATGGGGTGGAGGTGGATGACGCAGCTCTTTGCCAGACGTTCGCCCGCATTGATGCGGTGCGCGGCGATACTTCGCTGACCTATTTCGAGTTTGGCACACTGGCGGCGCTGGAACAGTTCCGGAGCGCCGGCGTGGACGTGGCGGTGCTGGAAGTCGGCCTCGGTGGGCGACTGGATGCGGTCAACGTGGTGGATGCCGATGTCGCGCTGGTGGTCAGCATCGCCCTCGATCATACCGACTGGCTGGGGCCGGACCGCGCCAGCATCGGCTACGAAAAAGCCGGTATCTATCGCCCCGGGCGTCCGGCGATTTGCGCCGATCCCGATCCGCCGCCCCGCCTGCTCGAACACGCTTGCGCGATTGGCGCGCGTTTGCTGCGAGTCGGTGCTGATTACGACTTCGTCCGCACCGGCGCCACCTGGCGCTGGCAGTCCGGTAAAACGCAGTTTGAGGCGCTGCCGCAGCCGGCGCTGGCGGGCGAACATCAACTGGGCAACGCCGCCGCCGCGCTGATGGCCCTGACCAGCCTGGCCGACCGGCTGCCGGTGGAGGTCGCCGCCCTGCGCGCCGGTCTCGCACAGGCCTGGCTGCCCGGCCGGTTTCAGGTCATTCCCGGCCCGGTGGAGTGGATTCTCGACGTGGCCCATAATCCCGCCGCCGCCGCCGTGCTGGCCCAGCATTTGCGCGCCCGGCCATGCGCCGGGCGCACCCAGGCTATCCTGGGCCTGCTGGCCGACAAGGATGCCGACGGCGTGATCCAGGTTCTGGCCAGCGTGGTGGATGAATGGCGGCCCGTGACGCTGACTGGCGCACGGGGACGCGGCAGCGCCGACTTGGCCGCGCGCCTGCGTTCAGCCGGCATTCAGGCAGTGTTCCCCCACGATGACGTGGCGAGCGCCGGGCAAGCCGCTCGCCACGAGGCCGAGGTCGGCGACCGTATCGTCGTGCTGGGCTCGTTCCATGTGGTGGCCCCCGTGCTGGCCGCCCAGCCGTGGATTCCCGCTTCTTCCTTGCCACACTCACGGGAGACTTGATTTTGGACAATCGCCTGACCCAACGCCTGGTCGGCGTCGCTGTCGTGGCGGCGCTGGCGGTTATTCTGGCGCCAAGAATATTGCACAAACCCGATGATGCGCTGGTCACGCCGGGCACATCCACGCAACCGCCGCCGGCCAGTCAACTGCCCACCGCCGAACCGCCGCCCGCGCTGACTTTTTCCCAGTCACCACCAACCGCCGCGCCGCCCGCCGCCGCGCCGCCGCCGGCGCCGGCGCCCGCGCCCGGTGCCGGGGCACCCCCCCCGGTCACCGACGAGCCGGCCCCCCC